>CAYRTN010000042.1:0-12087 GCA_964427235.1 uncultured Chthoniobacter sp.
TTGAGATAGTCGAGCCTATGCAGGTTTTTATTCGCGTTTTTCCTTATGTGCGTCGGTATCCCTTATTGGCATTCGCCACGCTGTTTTGTGCCTTATTGGGGACATTGATGGTCGTGGTCTTCCCAGCGGTGACCCAACAGATCGTCGATCAGGTGATCGGAAAAAATCGTCCGGAATTGCTCTTGCCGCTTGTTTGCGTGGGATTCGCGGCCTTTTTTGCCCAGAATCTTCTCAATTCCCTGCGCATTATTTTCAACAATCACTTCGAGCAGCACGTGATCTTTGATCTGCGCAGTGAGCTTTACGCGCACATCCAAAAGCTTCCACTGCATTGGTTCGATAACCGCGCCACCGGTGACATCATGACTCGGTTGGTCGAGGACGTTACAAGTGTGGAGCGTGTTTTGATCGATGGCATTGAGCAGGGAACGGTGTCCGTCCTTCAAATTCTCGTCGTCAGCGCCCTCATGCTGACCTACAGCCCGATGCTTACGCTTGCAGCGCTTTCTCCCATTCCCCTCCTAGCCGCGGGGGCGATGGTTTACACGCTTACGGCGCGCTCACGTTACCGGCGTCAGCGCAAGGCGGTCTCGGAGCTCAACTCGCTCCTCCACGACAACATTGCCGGAATCCGCCAGATCAAGACGTACACGAGTGAGGAACGGGAGCACATACGCTTCGATGCAGCGAGTAACAAGGTGCGGAAGGAAACTCTCACCGTGATGAAGGCTTGGGCGCTCTACCAGCCAGGCATGGAGTTTTTGTCTTCGGCCGGATTGCTGATGGTAGCTGGATTTGGAACCGCTCAGGTACTTCGTGGGGGGATGGAAATTGGCGCACTGGTCGCATTTTTTGTTCTCGTTCGTTATCTCTATGAGCCTGTCGGTCGCTTGCACCAACTCAACCAAATCTTCCAATCCGGCCGTGCCGCCGGCGATCGGGTATTCGAGATCATGGATGCCGATGCGGAGCACGACGAGAGCGAAGGGGCGATATGCCAGCCGATTCAGGGGCATGTTGTTTATCAGAATGTGAGTTTTGCTTATGACCCGAAGCTACCTTTGCTCGACGACATTCAGATCGAAGTTCCAGTTGGATCCATGGTCGCTTTAGTCGGGCCTACAGGTGCCGGGAAATCAACGATCGTTAACTTGCTTGTGCGTTTTTACGAATTCACCAGTGGTGGGATTACGATTGATGGCGTTCCTTTGAGGTCGATGTCGCGTCGGCATTTGAGGCACAATATTGCCGTGGTCACGCAGGAGAGTTTTTTATTCAACGGCACCACGGCGGAAAATCTGCGCATCGGAAAGCCTGATGCCTCCGAGGACGAAATGTGGGAGGCTCTTCGTGCGGCGAATGCGGTGGATTTCATTCGGCGATTACCCGAGGGATTGCATACCCCGCTTGGCGAACGTGGAGTGAAGCTTAGTGTGGGTGAGAAGCAACGTCTCTCCATCGCGCGTGCCCTTCTCAAAAATCCCCCGATCCTCATTTTAGACGAGGCCACGGCGAGCGTGGATACTTCGACCGAGAAGCTGATTCAGGAGGCCTTGGATCATCTCATGGAAAAGCGAACCAGCTTTGTCATTGCACATAGGCTTTCGACTGTGCGCCACGCCGACCAGATTCTCGTTTTGGAACGGGGCCGCATTACAGAGCGGGGTCGCCATGAGGAGCTTCTTTCGCAGGGGGGACTCTATGCCGAACTCTGCCGAAGCAGTCTCATTGAGAAATGAGAAGCTTGGCCGACTTCGGAGAATAATCTCGGATACCTAAACAAAGAGCGCTTTACAAAAAAGCCCGTCGCGCTAGATTCTTACTAGCTTTCAACCTGTTCCACCCCAGACAACCAGATGGTTCCTGAAACCCTTCCAGTACCGGATCAAATCGCAGATATCTTAAGGCCAAAGGCCCTCTTTCCTCGAGGGCTGAAGGTGGTGAGGGGGTCCTCAAGGGAGCGGTTTTTGATGATTGTTCTGCTTATCATTGATTGCGGAATCTGGCTTGGGATGTATCTTGGTATCACTGAGTTAACTGGTGAGTTTAATCGTTATGAGTGGGTGGATCTTTATCTTCCGTTGCTGATTTCCGTGTTCACCCTCAGCTTGATTGGGGCCTACGACTCTCGTTCGGAGATGAAATCGCTGGGGTATTCGAGCGAACACCTCATCGCGTGTTTGATTGCCTTTCTAGCGTCGGCTTTTGCCGTTTATATTGTGGCTTCGTTTGGTGGCAAGATCGCCTCCAGTCGAGCGATTTTCGGATTTTCCTTTCTGGGATTCTCGATTTTCACCCTTTTGCAGAGGCGGTTTTTGTATACCACCGCTATGGGATCCAGATCGAGTCGCCGATTACTCGTGATCAGCGATCCTGAATCCGCTGAGAGGTTTTACAAAAATTACACAGCAAACAAACTCCGGCACAAACTGCACTTTTTTGCGACCAGTGAATCGGCGCTGGGGACTCATGTAGCCGGCCCAGGCACCCCCGTTTTTGAGTCTCTCGCCTCTGATGTGCTGAAGACCTTGGAGAATAACATCCACCTCGAACACGAAGGTATTCTTTTGGCGTGCTCCACGGAAAGTATCCAAAATGAAATCCTGACGTCGCTAGTTGCTGTTCATTTTCAAGAACTTCCCGTTTACACGATGCACTCTTTTTTTGAGGCATACTGGCATAAAATGCCGCCTGACTTGCTGAGTCGTACTTGGCCTTTGGATTCAGGCTTTCAACTCGTACAGCATTCTCCGTTTGCTTCGCTCAAGCGGGTCTTTGATGTCTTTATAGCAGCGATCACTCTCCTTGTCCTTTCTCCTGTCATGGCGATTGTGGCTTTATTGATCAAACTCGAGCGCAGAGGGCCGATCATTTTTAGCCAAACCCGCGTGGGACAGCATGGAAGTCTCTTCACGCTTTACAAATTTCGAACGATGGATGTGGGGAGTGAGTTTAAGGGGCTATACACTCTTGAGGGAGATCCGCGTGTGACGAGGCTCGGGCACTGGTTGCGCATTTCACGTCTCGACGAGTTGCCACAGCTTTGGAATGTGCTGCGCGGAGAAATGAGTCTCATCGGACCGCGTGCGGAATGGATCAAATGTGTCGAGCGATACGAAGTTGCGATCCCTTACTACCACTTCCGCCATTTGGTGAGGCCAGGCATCACGGGTTGGGCTCAAGTCAACTACCCCTATGGTTCGAGCATCGAGGATACCATGGAGAAGCTCATGTATGACCTCTACTACATTCGGCATTTTTCTCTGGCGTTGGATGCCACGGTGGTTCTCAAGACATTGCATGTTATGTTTTTTGGGAAAGGGAGGTAGGGAGGTGACTCTCCCAGAGATTCCTTGTGAATAGATTTCCCTCTGCCGCCGCTTCCAATGGAGCCGAAAAAAGCCAACCTTGGCTGATTCTTGCATCTGTTCTGCTTGCTTGGTGGATCTCGATTCGGATGCTTTGGAACGATTGGGAAATCGATTCGCAATACAGTTATGGTTTTTTGGTGCCGATCCTGTGCATGGCGCTTTTTCACATGCGATGGAAAGATCGTCCCGCCCAAGCCCCCGAGGAGAAAACGGGATCCGTCGTGCTGGTCGCTGGCTTTGGTGTCGCGCTCGCTTTATTGCCCCTTTTTTTTGAGGCCAATCCCGAATGGCGCGTCCTCGGTGTTCTTGGGGCTTTTTTTGCCATCGGCTTCACTCTTGCGCTGTTGAGGTTGATCGGTGGCGCAGCGTGGGTGGGCCATTTCTTTTTTCCGATTGTCTTTTTTCTGATTGCCGTTCCCTGGCCTCGCAATGCTGAAAACGCGATCATGGGTTGGTTGATGCAAAAAAACACGATCGCCGTGCTCGAGATGCTTCACTGGTGTGGATTTGAGGCGATGCGGCAGGGAAACCTCATATCACTTCCGACAGGAACGGTCGGTATCGAGGAGGCGTGTAGTGGAGTGCGCTCACTGCAGAGTGGCATCATGGCCGCTTTTTTCTTGGGTGAAGTTTTTAGGTTTGGATTTTTTTCAAGGGGTGTCCTTGTTTTTGCGGCGTTCGCATTAGCGCTTTTTGGGAACTTTCTCAGAGCCTCAGGGCTTTCGATTTTGGCTTCGGTGCAAGGGGTTTCGGCCTTAGAAAAATGGCATGACCTCGCAGGGTACTTGATTCTAGCTTTCACGATGGGCGGCCTGTGGACGATCGCGTTATCATATCAGAGGAAAAGAAGCGCGCGGCAGGGTGCAGGGTTGCCAGTCGGAGTCACTGTGGTGCCTCAAATGGCTTTGCCTCCCCTCATTCAGCGCACCGCTTTGGCTTGGATTATACTCGGAGTGATTTCGTTGGGCGGAACGGAAGCCTGGTATCGTCTGCATGAGGTTCGTGGGACTGACGATGTAGAATGGACGATCGCTTCGGGCACTCGGGGCACGAAAGTACAACCGATCGCCGACCGTACGAGGCGAATGCTTTTTTTCCCGGAGGGCTTTTCCGAACGATTCACGGATAACAATCAGCATGTTTGGCAATTTTTTTATTTGCGGTGGCCTGCGGGAAGGTCAGCGATACAAGCGGTGAGCATTCACGACCCTCAGACCTGTCTTTCAAGCATAGGCATGGTTTTGGTGAAGCAACTTGATCCCCAGTTGATTGAGGTCGATGGCATGCCGATCTATTTTCGAGTTTTTCTTTTCACGGATCGAGGTCGCTATGTTTTGGTTTATCATGCGATTCTTGCTGATGGTGAGAGGGCGGGGGAGGGTCGTTCGAGCGCTTATGCCTATACGCTCGCTGGGCGATGGCGTGCAGTAAAGGAAGGGGTCCGCAATCGTGGACAGCGTTTGATCGAAGCCGCCGCATGGGATACCACAGATGTCGATCAAGCCAACGAAACTCTCCGAAAATTTCTCCAATCAACCCTGATCCGCAAGGATGTAAACCTTCAAAATAAACCATGAGCGAGGAGATTGAAGATCCGGTCGATGAACTTCCTGTAGGCACAAAAAAAAGCGCCCGCAAGCGATCCCGAAAGGGCCTGTCGCAACAGGACGATAGTCCCGAGATTGTGAATAGAAGCAAATTCTTGCCGGACTACGATACCGAAGAGGTGCCGCCTTCTTTCCGAGAACGAGTGTTCGAAGTGCTCGCTGACATCCGAGTGCGCATTATCTTGGGGGTACTCATCCTATCCGCTCTGGTATGGGCCGTGATCCCTCCTGTTTATAGTTTGCTCAAAATCTGGCGTGCTAGGGATTTTACCCATCAGTCTTCAGTGGCTTGGGATCAGGGTGACGAAAGCGGGGCTCTTATGCTTATGCGTCGGGCGGTTTTGATGGCTCCCCAAGATGAAGATATCTTTCGGCGAGCTCGATTATTAAATGCGCGCATTGGTGATCCCTCATCAATCAAAACCCTAGAAATACTGGCTCATAAAAATGAAGCGAATACGGACGAGTTGATTGCACTGGCGGGACAGGCAATCAAAGTGGGAAATCTAAAAACCGCCCGCGCCGCATTTACGAAGATCACCGGCAAACGAACGGTGGAAATGACCGTTTTGGAAATGCAATTGCTCGCGATGGAAAAAAAAAAACCCGATGCCATCGCTCTTGCGAAAAAGTCTCTGCCCGAACTCAACATGGCTGACGCAGAAAAGCTCCGCCTTGCATTGGCGGCATTGATATGGAATGCCGATCCTCACGCTGCGGAGGCGATTCTGACTCCCTTAGCTGCATCTCCCAGCGCGAGCGGCATCGCGTCCCTTCGATTGCTTGCCAAATTACAACTCGATCGCGCAATGCCCAGTAATTCCAGTACGACAGGTTTAGGTGATAGGTTGGCCTCTCATCCTTTGCACAATGCCAGCGACGCACTCCTCGTAGCTGATCTTCGTATCAAGGAGAACCCTGCCAGAAGACAAGCTGTGATAGAGGAGTTGCGTCGTGTTCGTGCCACCGGAAATCCAGATGAAGAGATTGATTTTGCTCGTTGGTTGAATCGGAGGGGTGCTCATCATGAAGTGATTGATTTTATTGGGAAGGAACGCGCCTTATCCTCCTCGACTTGGCTTCTCATTTATCTCGATGCATTGGCTGCATTGAATCGGTGGTCGGAGATTTTTGCCCTGCTCGACACCGATAGTCTTGTTGGACTCTCCGAAACGATTCGTTGCCTATTTCTCGCCCACTCCGCTGAAAAAACGGGAGATAAAGCCCGGGCAGAAGAAGCTTGGCGGGAAATGCATCGCAACCTTCTTTATGAAAAACCCGAAGGAGCTCTATTCATCGCTGCCTATGCGATGAAATCGGGAAATGATAAGGAGGGAATTAAGGCCTTTTGGACGCTTGCCCGCCGCCCCGATACCGCTATGCAAGGCTTTATTGGATTGATTCGATTTACCCCTAAGGGGGCTTCCGCGTCTGAATTGTTGCCGGTTTATTCGGAAATGCTTGAGACCTACCCAAATCTTCAAGATGCGCGCTCCGACTACGCCTATCTTTGCCTTCTGTCTGGGAATAATGTTGAGGAAGCTGTGGCAGTTTCGAGAGAGATTTTTAATAAAGAACCGAATTCCTTGGCTGCGCTTAGCGTTGCGGCTCTCGCCTACTACAAGTCAGGCGAGATCTCGCAGGCGGCTTCGCTTTATGATGGGAAGTTGATCGCGTGGAAGACCGCGCCGGCCCAGTGGAAAGCCGTTCGAGTCGCTGTTCTGCTTGCACTCGGGCGCAACAAGGAGGCCGCTGATTTAGCTGCGACCATCGATGTCACCAATCTTCGTCCTGAAGAGCGTAAACTTTTGGAGCAACCAGATCCTAGCGTGGGATCAGGAAAGGGAGCATTTCGTTCCTATATCCGGAACGATGACCTCTGCGCCCTCTAGTTCCTTGAATAGCGCTAACTGAAACCACTCGAGTGCGGGCTTGTCTCCGTGGACGAGGACGACCTTTGAGGGCTTCAGAAGAAGGACATAATTGCGGAGCATCTCGCGGTTCGAATGGGCGCTGAAGCTGAATTCCTCGACACGGCAGCGAAGGGGCACAGGTGGAAACTCTTTATCGAGGATCACTTCATCTCCTTGCTTGGCCTTGCGGATCTTTCCGGCAGGGGAGTCTGGATCCGAGTATCCCACAAAAAATAAGTTTTGGGATGGATCAGCCAAGACACGACGAGCAAAAATATTGGAAAGCGTGTGTTCCGTCATCATTCCGCTTGAAAGTGCGTAGATGCACTTTTTGCGGGGCTGAGCGGTTATAATCTCTCGGCCAGAGAGGACATACGGCGCCATTTCATCTAGCAGTTGCAAATTAGGGTGACTGCGTGGTGTGGTAGCAGCAAAAGTATCGTAGACGGTCGTGATTTTCACGCTTAGTCCGCCGATATAGATCGGCAGGTGGCCTATCTCGCCGCGCAAACGCATTTTCCACAGCATGGCCAGAAGTTCTTGGGACTTGCCCAGAGCGAATACGGGTATTGTTAATGATTCGCCGCTCGATATCACTTCTTTAACGGCTCTAGCAAAGCGTTCTTCCTCGCCAGCGCGGGTAAAACCGACAGGGATCGGCGAGTCGCCCCGTGTCGTCTCCATTATCAAATAATCAACTCCGCCTTCAGGGAAGTCGGCTCCGATCATCAGCGACTGGTTCTCAAAATTCACATCACCTGTATAAAACAGCGATTTGCCTTTGTAGCTGATGAGCACTCCGACGGAGCCCAGAATGTGCCCTGCATTGTAAAACTCAAAAGTCACCTCATCATCGTTGTCCGAACGTTCTCCGAGGAGATTGTAGCGTTGTCTGAGTCCGCAGTGGACCCAACTTTGAGCGCAGAGATCTACGCCGCGGTGGGTGTAGAGGGGATACTCCATCAGGCCGAGTTCCTCTCGTTGACGCATCATGACATTCACCGAATTGTGAAGCATGATCGTGGCAATGGCTGCCGTGGCCGGGGTCATGAAAATGGGACACCGCTGCTCCTGTCTTGTCACCACAGGCAATGAGCCTATGTGGTCCTGGTGAGCGTGAGTGATGATAATCGCATCGACCGTTCCAGGGGGGAGGGCGCGCAAGTCTGGGGTGGAGTTGATGCCGTCGATCTTGGGATCCGAGCCCGCATCAAGAATGATGTTCTTGCCTCCTACGCTTAGCCAGTAGCAATTCGATCCAATCCCTGTGTGTCGCGTGAGGTTTACAAATTCCATGTCGAATGAAAGTGGTGGAGCAACTGTTTTTCCTCAATGAAAATCACGGAAAAACCGAGATTGGTCCTTTGAGTTGCTGAATCAGGCGCGGCCTTCGTCGGCATCGATGTAAGCAAACATCGTTTGGATATCATCACGATTTTCAAATGAGCTTTCCTTCTTGCGGCGGATGAGGGTCTCGGACAATTCGTCATTCCAGCCGCGTTTCGTCATGAAGCCATTCCAGATTTCGATTTGTTCCTCGTTGGGACGCTTGCCATTTTGACAGCACCATTCAAGCACTTCTTCATCTGTGCCACCTTGGAGTGTCCGGGCGCAGATCGCCTTGTAGTCCACTCCCAGAAAGCTTATGATTCGCTCGTCGAATCCTTTTCCGAGATTGGCATGTAGATCCGAGTGAAGTTCGCCAGCAGCCATGAGTCGGATTTTGTCGAGCATGCGGCCAAGGTAAACAATGCCACCGACCTGATCTTTGGGCGAGCGTGGGTATTTCATAGGTTTGTTTCGTGCGATACGCTGGAGCTTCGCAATCAGGATGCAAATTTTGAGCTTACTCGGCTGTTAGGGCGAAGCGCTCGGAACCTAGCAGTCCAGATTTCTCGAGGAAATAGTCGTAGCCTCCCGGATAAGAAACGGCTTGGCCGGCATTGATGTGGAGAATGCGGTTGGCGAGTTTGCGGATGAAATGGACGTCGTGCGAGATGAAGACGAGCGTTCCCTCATAGGCCTCCAGCGCGAGTACGAGGGACTCCACGGTGAGGATGTCCAAGTGGGTGGTGGGTTCATCCATCAGAAGAAGGTTGGGAGGGTTGACGAGAAACTTGATGAGGTTCAATCGGGTCTTCTCGCCACCGCTGAGAACGGCCGTTTTTTTGTGGATATCATCCTTTCGGAAAAGAAAGGAACCCAGAATGCTGCGGGCCTCGTCTTCACGGAGTGTGCCGCTGCTGGCCATGATTTCTTCGAGTAGTGAGAACTCGGGATTGAGTGTGGCGGCACGATGCTGGCTGAAGTAGCCGATCTTGGAGTTGTGGCCGAATTGGCATGTTCCCTTTTGGTAGGGAGCCACGCCGGCTAGGATTTTAAGGAGGGTCGATTTGCCAGCACCGTTGGGGCCGACTAGTGCTGTGCGCTCGCCCCGCTCGATGATGAGATCCAGATTGCGATAGACGACATGGTCGCCGTAGGCCATTTGGATGCCTTCCAATATGGCTGCTCTCTGAC
The DNA here is from genome assembly GCA_964427235.1 of uncultured Chthoniobacter sp. GTDB lineage: Bacteria > Verrucomicrobiota > Verrucomicrobiia > Chthoniobacterales > Terrimicrobiaceae > UBA967. The sequence continues at coordinate 9,412 of CAYRTN010000042.1, forward strand.
CGCCCCGCTCTGGTTGAGGAATGCGGAATCGAAATGGTTTGCGAGGAGCTTCTGGACGGTCAATTTTTTCCATGCGCTCGATTTGCTTGAGCTTGCTCTGAGCCTGAGCGGCTTTTGAGGAGACGGACCGAAAGCGGTCGGCAAATTCTTGGAGGGCGTCGATTTCCTTTTGCTGGTTTTTCCAAGACGCATACTGGATATCGAAATTGCGCTCCCTTTGGATCATAGCCTCAGAGTAGTTGCCCTTGTAATGAACGAGCTTTTGGGCCGAAATCTCGTAGACGTTATCGACGAGAGAATCCATGAACTCACGATCATGGGAGATGAGCAAAAGGGCACTTGAACAGGTCTTCAAGTATTGCTGAAGCCAGAGAAGGGAAAGCAGATCAAGATGGTTTGTGGGCTCGTCGAGCAGCAGAAGGTCGGGCTCCATGACCAAGAGGCGTGCAAGGTGAGCGCGCATCACCCATCCGCCGCTGAGTTCCTTGGCAGGGCGATTCCATTCGGCCTCGCTGAATCCGAGGCCCTTGAGCATTTTCTTCGCCTTCGCGTCGGTTCGAGGGTTGCTGAGCGCCTCGTGCATCGCGTGGGCTTCAAGATACTCTGATCCATCGACGATGCCTTGAGCTTCCAGTTCGGCGAGTTTTTTTTCCAAAGCCTGCACCTCGCCTCCGCGACCCGTTGAGATGTCGAGTGCAGTTTCCTCACCTACGGCTTCTCCTTCCTGTGGAAGGTAGCCGATCATGGTCCACTCATCGCGCTGAACTGTGCCGGCATCGGGTTCGTCGCGCTTGAGGATAATCGAAAAAAGAGTCGATTTCCCGGCACCATTCGGGCCAACGAGGGCAACATGATCGCCGTAGTTCACTTGCATTGCGGCGGAGTCGAAAAGGACGCGTCCGCCGTGGGATTTTCTCAGATTTCGGATTGTGAGCATCTTGGTGGTTTAACGAAAGAAGCGGTTGCTACGACCAGTCGGGAGTGATCCCTGCAGGAGTAACGAACCGCCTCTCGATTTATTTTTGTTGAACAGGATTATCTAGCAGGAACCTTAAGCGATTTCTTCACCGACACTGTAACGTGTGAAGCGGCGGATAATAATGTTTTCGCCCAGTTCGGCTATTTTGCTTTTCACGAGATCCTGAATGCTAAGTTCGGGATTCTTGATGAAGGCCTGCTCCAAAAGGCAGATCGTGGAGTAAAATTTATCGATCTTACCATCGACGATTTTTTCAATGATGTTCGCAGGTTTGCCAACAACTTGGCCGGCGGCGACATCGCGTTCGCGTGCGAGAATGGCCTCAGGGACTTGTTCGCGAGACACGTAGAGCGGGTGGGCTGCTGCGATGTGGAGAGTGACGTCTTTAACGAAATCGCGGAAGATTTCGTTTTTGGCAACGAAATCGGTTTCACAGTTGATTTCGACGAGAACGCCAACTTTGCCTTGAAGATGGATATAGGAGGCTACAATGCCTTCCTTGGCCTCGCGGGAGGCTTTCTTGCCAGCGCTAGCGATGCCTTTTTTGCGAAGGATATCCTCAGCGGCAACGATGTCACCCTTGGCTTCCGAAAGGGCGTTCTTGCAATCCATCATCCCCGCATTTGTTTTTTCGCGGAGTTCTTTGACGAGGCTTGGTGAAATATCGGACATGGGAAATGTGTACTAAAAAAGAGTCTTACTGTTGAAATGACAGAGAAGAGATGAAACCCATCCGCATTAAGAAGGACGTCAGGAATTGGGATTCACAGACGCCCCATTTTTAAAACGAGTTTAAAAACTTAATGCGCGGTTATTGAATTTTACTCAGATACAGCGGCGAGTTCTGGAGTTGACGTTTTTGCGGCCACGCCTTTCGCTTCCAAGATGGCTTGAACGATCTTGGAGAGGACAAGGCGGATGGAGCGAATCGCGTCGTCGTTGCCAGCAATCGGGTACTCGATTTTCTCTGGGTTACTATTTGTGTCAACGATGGCGATGATTGGGATACCCAAGCGGTTGGCTTCGGCGACGGCGATTTCTTCGCGAATGGTGTCCACGACGATGAGGACGTCGGGAAGCTTATCCATGGCAACGATGCCACCCAGATTGTGGAGGAGCTTGACGCCCTCGCGACGGATGGAAGATGCCTCGGCCTTGTTGATCTTTGCAAATGCAGGAGATTTTTCGAGGGCTTGGATTTCCTTCAGACGAGCCACGCTGCGGCGGATCGTGGTCAGATTGGTGAGCGTGCCGCCCAACCAGCGCTGATTGACGTAGAGTTGACCGGTGGCCTCTGCGGCTTCACGGACGGCTTCCTGCGCTTGTTTTTTGGTTCCAACAATCAAGGCCTTACCGCCATTGCGGATGAGATTCTTAAGGTATGTGGTAGCGCGGTCGAGTTGATCGATCGTAAGACCGATATCGATGATGTAGATCGAGTTTTTTTCCTCGAGGATGTAATCGCGCATTTTTGGATTCCATCGTTTGGTCTGGTGTCCGTAGTGGACGCCAGCCTCGAGGAGCTCCGTCATGAGTTCGATGTTCGGATTTTTAGCTGATTCTGACATGGTGGTTGGTTGGGATTAACTGGCGACTTTTTGTGATTCTTCTTTGCTGGTGGCTTCAAGTCCATCGCCCGATTGGGTGATAGCGATGTTACGATGGGTGTGGAATCCAGTTCCAGCAGGAATTAGATG
>CAYRTN010000043.1:0-11797 GCA_964427235.1 uncultured Chthoniobacter sp.
CCGCATTGCAGCGGAAAAGGAATGATCAAGAGCCCGATGACCATGAGTGTGGAACTCCAGCGCGCCCTTCATGCCGTGATGCGGAAACATCAGGAAGCTGTTCACGAAATCCGAGTGACTGTTCACCCCGATCTTCTCAATCGCTTGCGTACGGACGACGAGGAACATCTCGTTGAGATCGAGCGCCGCTATGCCGGTCGCTTAGCGTTCCGCGCGGATCCGACTTACCACCAAGAAAAGTTCGTTATATCGAACGCCATTACTGGCGAAGAGCTCAAAGCCTGAGCCCGGACCGATAGCTGATCAAAATAAGGAAGACCGCTTTCTTGTTGTTCGCCGCAAGGTGAGCAAGGGGAGGCGGTCTTCTGCTTTTGCTGAAACGTCATTCGACGAAGCTCAATAAGCCCCAATCTTCCTGGCGATGGAAACTTACAGGCATATCGTGCGATGAAGTGCTGGAGAGAACCGGGGTGGGATCTCCTTGATAGTAATCGTAGCGACTGAAGGAAAAGAGCCATTGGGAGCCGATTTCTGGATGCCTAGCCTCCGCAACTACAGCGAAGGGGATCGAAGCCAGCACAAGCCAGCGCTTGTCTTTCCCTAGAACTGCCGTTCGGCTTTCAATGACCTGATTTTGGACGAGCCATTCCTCAGGAATATCGCCTTTGGGTCGCTCGCGAAAGGCGGTCGCAGATGGCACGCGGAGCTGGAACTTTTGATTATCCGGCCCGACGTGAAATTCATAGTAGGCGTCCTGCTCGATCGGACGAAGGAACACCTCAAAGACATCCCCGTGTTTAAAAGCAGGAGCATTGAATTCCTTAGATGGATTGAAAATGTCAGCATCCTCTATTTCAGCAAATACAAGCAGGGCGTCATCCGTCCATGCGGTGCGAACGCATGCAGGATGAAAGCCTTCTCGGGGATCGGAGAGCCAATGCTGACGCAGGTTAACAGGCGGCGAATTTTCAAAGGCTTTGCGTGCCGCATCCCAATCATCGAGGTCAAAAGAGGTCGCTCGCAGGCAATTGATTTTTTGACGTTGGGCATCCATGTGGAGTTACACAAACAAAGGCCCCTCATGCCGTCAAGCAAGCCGCCCAGCAGGGGAGTGAGCAGGGGCTCAACAGGAATCTCAAAAAAACTGAACGGATTTCTTAGGGGGTTGTCTAAACATTTAGACAAAATTTGTTCGCCCCAGATTTATCCCAACACTGTCACCCCCTGACTCAACCCAAAGACCATTGCCTTTGTAGTATAGCTCCAATTCCCAAACCCACACTCACCTCTGGAGGTCCGTATTATGATAACGAATGTTCTGAAATCGGTCTCATATGCGGGAATCAGTATGGCTCTCACACTGACAACCCCGCCGGAGGTGAATACCCACGTGGTGACGGTTTTGACTCCAGCGCCAGCGATGTCTGGGTATTTCAAGCTTGGATCCACGCGCAACCCTAAGGGCGATGAAATTTCGCTGACCAGTCGCAGTCTGCTTTTTAATGGGGCTCCCTGGTTTCCCATCATGGGTGAATTTCACTTTTCCAGATATCCCCGAGCCGAGTGGCGGGAGGGATTGGAAAAAATGAAGGCAGGAGGGATCAAAATCGTTTCGACCTATGTGTTTTGGAATCATCACGAGGAAGTCGAGGGGGAGTGGGATTGGGCCGGTCAGAAGGATTTGAGGGCGTTTTTGGAGGCCTGCCGCGATGTTGGCCTTCTCGCGATCGTGAGATGTGGGCCTTGGTGCAATGGCGAGGTGCGCTATGGCGGCTTTCCTGACTGGGTGCAGAACAGCACGCGCTGGGATGCGGTGAGTCGTTGGGGACTGCGTCCAGAGCATCCAGATTACATGGCATCGGTGAAGCGCCTTTATCAGCAGATCGCTGCTCAAATGCAGGGGTTGCTTTGGAAGAATGGCGGACCCGTGATCGGCATCCAGTTGGATAACGAGTATTCTGGACCATCAAACTACCTGCTTGGGTTGAAAAATCTGGCGTTCGAGGTCGGTATGGATGTCCCCCTTTACACAAAAACCGGATGGCCTCGGATGGAGGATGCAATGCCGGAGGGCGAGATGATTCCGCTTTACGGAGCCTATCCCGATGCCGCCTGGGAGTCCTCCGTTCAAGTCTCGGAAGGCCTTCTCTACAACTATATCTTCCGTCAGCAACGGATCGATGAGTCGATTGCCAGTGATGTGAATACGATCAAAGGCGGCGAGGACGAGGGTCACCGTGACCAATATCCCTTCCTGACTGCCGAGACGGGTGGAGGGATGTTTGTCTCCTATCACCGCCGAAACAGGATTGACCCACGCGATGTGGCGTCGCTCGCACTCTGCCAACTCGGCAGCGGTTGCGTTGGGATGGGCTACTACATGTATCACGGAGGCGAAAATCCGGACGGTCGCTTCAGTACGCTTCAAAAATCCAACGAAATCGGGGACATCTTTGACATCACCATCAAGTCCTACGATTTCCAGGCTCCAGTCGGCCAGTACGGGCAGATCCGCCCGCATTACAACTGGCTGCGGCGACTCAATAACTTTATGGGGGACTTCGGCGCCGAGTTGGCGCGGATGCCATCGACCCTGCCCGATGGAGCGGAGAAAGATTTCTCCAATCCCGAGAACCTCCGCTGGAGTGTGCGCTCGGATGGCGTGTCGGGCTTCCTTTTTGTTAACAACTATCAACGGCTCCAGCGCATGCCTGCCAAGTTGAATACAAATTTCCAAATCGTTCTTCCCGGAGGCGGGCAGACCATTCCACGGAATCCCATCACCATCCCTGCAGATTCCTTTTTTTGCTGGCCCTTCAATCTGGATTTGAATGGCGTGAACCTTCTCTACGCGACCGCCCAGCCGGTGCGAAGGAGTTGGGATGCGGATGGGGGACTGTCGGTCGTCTTTGCGGAAATTCCAGGAATCACAGCGGAGTTTGCTTTTGCAACAGAAACGATTTCAAAAGAACTGGGATCAAAGCCGCTTGTATTCAGCGGCATTCAACCGAGCCGTCAAACAGCGTTCCGATTGCATGGAAAAAACGGGAGAGAGGTGCGGATCATTCTTCTCAGTGAGGAGGATTCGCTGGCGCTCGCAGCAAAAACGAGTGCGGGCGACTTTATATTTGAAACGAAACCCGTGGTGAAATGTTTGCCCGTAGATCTGGAGTTGATTCAAAATCCCGGTCCCCTTCGCGACTGGAGGTCGAAAACAGGAGAGGCTTCATTACCCATTTCACCAGCGAAAAATGGGTTTCAATCTTCAGCAGTCTGGCGTGTGCGGTTGCCAGCGGATTTGAACATGAAAGGCAATCCCATCCTCCGGATTCATTATACGGGGGATGTCGCCCGATTAACTTTGAATGGGCGTCTTCTCAATGATGATTTTTACAATGGTAGTGTTTTTGAAGTCGGGCTGAAACGCTACGCGCCGGATATCCTGAACGGAAATCTTTGCCTCGAAATTATGCCGCTACAAAAAGGAATGCCGATTTATTTTGAGCCTGATATCCGTCCCGTTTTCAATAAAGACGGCGTGGCTCTGAGTATCGATCGTGCGGAAATCTGCTACACAGATGAAGTATCTCCGCCTCGCTTTGCAGGTTTTTAAAACAGAGAGGGTTCTCAAGGAGTTCAAGGCAGAAAAAATGAACTTAAAATTGCATTCTTGAAGGTTTATGGAGAAAATAACGGACAATGGATGTCCCCCCGCCTAAAAAAAGAATTTTGGTGACTGATGCTTCTGTAATGTCGCGACTCACTGAACCAAAGCTCAACATCATCGTGCAGCAAATTTTAAAACACGTTGATGAGTTGGCCGAGATTTACAATGCGGCTAATAATCACGATAGGTTCATCATTGTAAATAATGTCAGGGAAAGCTACATCGACGAGTGCAAGACGGCGCGCCGGGTTCTTGGCACGGATGAGTTCATTGAGAATATCGCTAAGTCGATTGGATGGGATTTTGTAGCGCCCGATAGTCCGGTCGAGGGCGACTCGAATCTCTGAGTCAAAGGCTACCCCTTCTTATTCTTCAGTTTTTTTCTGGGACAACTTTTGTTTTTAGGGAGATGAGGGGTTTTTCGAGGTAAAACCAGCTCAGCGTTCCAGCGAGAAATGTCAGAAGGAATGTTGTGGCGATGAGAAAGATGTTTTCTCGGTTGCTGGGTAAATCAAATTTCTCAAAGGTCGTTTCGACAAATGTGTGGAGCAGGGGGTGAAACACATAAAGCCCGTAGCTGATCACGCCTGTGTATACCAAACCTGGAAATTGAAGTGCACGGCCCCAGAATCCTGTGAAGCCAATGGCCGCACGAAGAATGAGCCAGCCAAAAAAGAGGGCTTCCAGTGTTTCTGCAGCATGAATCCAAGCGGTATCGAAGCCCCAGAGTCGGATCGCCACCGCCGCGAGCAAGGAACACCATGCAGCCAAAGTGACGCTGCCTAGGCAGGCCACTCGGGTAATGGCCTCTTTTTTCTCGCGATAAAAAAGGCCGATTAAAGCCCCCGCCGCAATGGAGTCCATCGAGGAAAGCGGGGAATACCAAACCATCATGGGTGCAACGCCCTGCGCGGTTGCGATCCAGCGATGAAGCCAAGCTCCGACAAAGCAAAAAGCGAATATCGGAACGAATAGGCGTCTTGGTATCCAAAGGATCAAAAGAGAGAGAACAAAAACCATTTGTTCGCTGGTGGCTAAAAACCAGTAATGCGAAAGGGCGCCGGGCCATTGCTCGGTGAGGCCCATGTAGAAATTCACGGAGAAAGAGCAAATCCAAACCCAGACCTGACGCGCAGGTTCGATTCCGAGGATGCAGAGAATCCCAAAAGCCAAAAAGTAAACGGGAAAAATACGGATCGCTCTTTTTTTGTAGAAACCCGTGAGAATCTTTGTCGGAGAGCTTCCGCGATCCACTTGCTGAAGATGGTTGCCGATGAGCAGGAAGCCGGTCATCACAAAGAAGAGTCGAACGCCAAGCGGACCCAAGGCCAACCAAGTGCTGGAACCCGGAACAAGATGGTAAAAGAGAACCATAATGCAGGCGATCCCGCGCAGAGCATCCAGTTGGTAAAAATAGTTTTTTGCCTTGCTCATGAATCTGAGAAAAATCCCGCCTCTCGTTTTTGTCGAGAATTATCAGAGAAGCGCAATCCCTCGACTGGATGCGCGGCGAATCTAGGCCTTCGGTGGCTCGAAGGGGAGGGTGACAGTAAATGTGGAGCCTTTGCCGACGACGCTTTCCGCAGTGATGTCGCCGCCGAGCATTCGGCAGAATTCGCGGCTGATGGTAAGACCGAGCCCTGTGCCCCCGTATTTGCGCGTTGTCGATTCATCGGCCTGTGTGAATGCCTCAAATAGCCGTTCCATCTGCTCGGGGGAGATTCCAATGCCGCTGTCGACGACTGTGAGTTTGAGTTTTTTGGTGCCGTTTTCTTCGCCGCTCGCGACGGAGAGACGGATTATTCCATCCTCGGTGAATTTGCTGGCGTTGCTGAGGAGGTTGAAAAGAGTTTGGCGGATTTTTGTGAGATCGCTGTGGATTTCGCCAAGCCCCGGCTGGATTTCGATCTCGAGGCGGTTCCTGTTTTTTTGAACGAGGGGCTTCACACCGTCGGAGACGTCACGAATCATCGTGGAAAGATCGATCCTTTCGCAGTAGATCGTCATTTTTCCCGACTCGATTTTGGATAGGTCTAGAATGTCGTTGATAAGGCAAAGAAGATTCTTCCCAGAGCTATGGATTTTCTGCAGATCGGAAATGAAGGCGTCTTGTCCTAGGTCGGTGGCTTCTTCCATGAGCATCTCGCTGTAGCCGATGATCGCATTCATGGGGGTGCGCAATTCATGGCTCATGTTTGCGAGAAAAGCGCTTTTTGTTCGGTTGGCGGACTCGGCGGTGTCTTTAGCATCGCTGGCTTCTTTGACGGCTTGCGCGAGTTCAGATGTTCTTTGCTGGACTGTGCTTTCGAGGTTTTGGTTGAGATCGGCGAGTTGCCTCTCGCGAGCATGGATGCGTTCTGCCATGGCGCGGAAGTCTCTGGCGAGTTCGCCGAGCTCGTCACTTCGCTGGGATAGGGGGACAAGTTGCAGGTTATCGAAGCGGCCTTCTTGAAGATCCATTGAGGCCGACCGCAACTCGAGAACGGGCTTGGATAGACGTCTGGCAACCAATGTGGCGAGCAAAACAGCCAGCACAACGCCGCCGATGCCCACAGTCAAAGTCTGTACGGTCATTTGGAAAACTGGAGCCAGAATGATTTCCTCGGGCACAGTCAATACCAGCTTCCATCCCGTTTTAGGGGCCGTGCACCAAAAAATGCGTTGCGATCTTTTATCAAGGGCGAGTTGCGTTGAACCCTCGGTGCTGGCTGCAATTTCATGCCCAGCAGGTAGTGTGGAGACGTCGGCTCCGGGAAATCCCTTACGTAAAATCAGGGACAGGTCGGGATGAGCAATGATGCGGCCCGTTCGGCTCGCGAGGTAGGCGGATTGAGGTTTGCTTTCATCTGCGCTCTCCTGTGTGTGGAGGCGGACCTTGATTTCCTTCACGAGCGCCACGATCTGATCCAGCGCCAAGTCGGCCCCGGCTACCCCGATGAGGTGAGAGTCCTGATCGAAGATCGGCGTGGTAATGCTGACCATGCTGATGTTGGAACTCCCTTTGTCAAAATAAGGCTCGGTGAAGTAGGTGGTGCGCGACGATTTGGGGCCATTATACCACTCTTGGCGGGCATCATGGAAATCGTATTCCACGGGCGTCAGGGCAGGCCACGTCTTGCGATGGAGAGCAATGCAGGAGCCTGGATTTTTCCAGTCCATATCTTCGTAGGCGATGTAGAGTCCATAAACATCCTCCTTCGGAGTTTGGTTGAGGAGTTCGCGGATATACGGCTCCATTTGGGGATTGGGATTCCTCCCATAGGATTGCTGAAGTGTGGCGATGCTTTTGGGGAGCATTGCGATACGGGAAACCAAATCGTCGAGCTGGTTGGCGGAGTCGCGCACCTCTTCCATGGCTCGTGCGCTCGCTTGCTCGAGCAGTTCCGCTCTAGTGAGGCGGTAATTGACCCAAATCGTAATTCCGAGCGCGAGCACGGATGCGGCCCCTACATAAATCTGCAACTGGCGGGAAATCCGTCGCCGGAAGAAATCCGTGAGGGCGTTGCGAGCAGGATTCACGACTGGGAGATGCTCTTATGGATCGTCACGAGATTTTTTTCATGCTCGCGCACGTAGGTCATACTATCTGCGATTTTTCTCAGAAGGAGAATGCCTAGCCCTCCGGTTGGACGTTCCTCGACGGGAAGACTGGTGTCCGGTTCCTGAACGTCGAGGGGATTGAAATAAACTCCATCGTCCACGTATTGAACCTCGAGTCGTTTGCTCTCGATGTTCAACTCAACTCCGATGAGGTGCTCCTCATTGTCGGTGTAGCCAAAGTTGATCGTATTTGTGGCGAGTTCCTCCATCGCAAGGATGGTCAAATACGATGTGTCCGGAGGCAGGTTGAATGGGGTGAGCCAGTTCAACGCCGTATCCAATGCCTTGGAAAGGTCGGGGAGGGTATTCTTGAATTCCAATTTCAGTTGGGTCGGCATGGTTAAAATTGAATTTGAATGATGGAAAAATCGTCGTCCAGCGGTCCAGTCCCATGTTTGGAATGCACCCAAGATTCGAGTTTGTCGAGCGTATTGGTTTGGCCGTTGTTCTCGAGCATGAAATCTTCGAAATCATCGAATTCCATCACTTCGCCGTCGGGGGTTCTTATTTCGTAGCAGCCATCGCACAGCACGAACAAGGTGGCGCCGACCGGGATTTGGCATTCGCTCGAAACGTAGGGGACGTCTTCCATCACGCCAATGATCATTCCGGGAGTGGCAAGGCGGGTGGGGGATTTTGTTCCATCCGGCTTGGGTGAGATCAGGAGCGCTGGCGGATGACCGCCTGTGGAATAGCGGAGCGTGCGGTCGGGAGCATGATAGACCCCATACCAAATGGTGAAATACAGGTTGTTCTGGCGTTCCATCTGAAACGCATTGTTCAGGGCAAAAAGAACCTCATCCGGATTGCGAAAATCGACTCCAGGCAAGGCATCCGAGCGGAGCGCATTGATCGCTGTCGCTGATAAAAGAGCGGCCCCAACCCCATGCCCGCAAACGTCGAGCAGGTAGATGGCAAAGTGATCGGCATCTATCCAGTGGTAGCCAAAGGTGTCGCCGGCGAGTTCCGAAGAGGGTTGGTATTTCCAATCGACGCGGAGGGGGGCGATGCAGGGGTCGGGAAGGATCGAGCGCATATAGGCCGATGCTTCCTCGAGCTCCTTCTTGAGTCGGGTTTGCGTTTCCTCGATCACACGCAAGTGCCGCTGCTCCACATCGCGCAGGTTTTTTTTCTCCAAGCAGGCGTTTAACCTCGCACGAAGCAGCGTCGGATTCAGAGGTTTCGGTAGGTAATCTTCGGCTCCGGCCTCAATGCATCGGGCGACGCTCTCCATCTCATCCAAAGCCGATATCATGAGCACCGGAATGTGCCGCAATGTGGGATCGGCTTTGATTTGAATCAGCACGGAATAGCCATCGAGCACAGGCATCATGACATCGAGCAAAACGAGATCAAATGCCCCAGAGCGCAGGATATCGAGGGTCTCTAGGCTGTTGGTGGTTTTTGCGACGTCCAGTCCGTGGTGTTCCAATCGGCGTACGAGCAACTCCAGATTTTCCGGGTTGTCATCGACGGCCAGAATGCGACCGGTCATCGGAAATAAGGGGTCAGCAACCTCTGGGCTGGAGGATTGAGGGGGAGCTGTCGTAGGGGAGGGAGCCCTAGGCTTCGCGTTGATGAGATCAAGGAGATGATGCGCGGCCGTGTGGATTTTTTGCAAATCCGGTATCAGGGTGCTCCGGTCCTTCGCGTCAGCGTCTTCGATCAGCATCTCGCTGAAGCCGATGATGTGATTCACGGGCGTGCGCATGTCGTGGCGCAACTGCGCGAAGGGATCCGGCAAAGTCTGTGAATCGTTGCTCAATTCGGCCGTGATTTGTCGAGCTGGGTTTGCATTTTTTCGAGGAGGCGGATCAGGTCGATTGGCTTGGTATCGTAGTCGTCGCAACCCGCTTCGAGGGCTTTATCCAAATCGCTGGACATGGCATGGGCGCTGAGACCGATCACGGGAATGCGGGCTGTGGCGGGATCGTCTTTTAATGTGCGTGTCGCCGTCCATCCGTCCATCACGGGAAGGCTCATGTCCATAAGAATGAGGGTGGGATTTTCGCTGCGAGCCATTTCCACCCCTTGGGCTCCGTCGAGGGCCATGATGACCTCGAAGCCCCGTCGCTCAAGGCGGCGCGACAGCATATCTCGGTTCATCTCATTGTCCTCGACTAGAAGAATCTTATGCATCTCCCTTTGAGTTTTAGGAGTCCGTTAATCGGAAAACAAGCGGCATCTGGATGTCGTCAGCGTCTCTTTGAGCCCATAAGTGCGCGATGAAAAGGGGCTGAGGGGGATTCGGGATCGAAAAGGCTTTTTTGGGGGAGTCTTGCAATGGATCTCGCGATGTGTTTGTTGTGTGCTATGTCCCATTCATTATTGGCGTTGTCGGCCCCTGGTTTTCCTGAGTTGGTTTTCATTTTCTTACTCTGCCTACTGATGTTCGGGGCAAAGAAATTGCCGGAACTCGCGAAGGGGCTTGGTAAAAGCCTCGGAGAGTTTCAGAAAGCCAAGGCCGAATTCGAACGTGAAATCGCGAAGGCCGCCCAGCCTGTGGAAATCAAAGACCAGCCAGATAAAGTCGCTTATATACCGAATTCGGTCGCAGCGGTTTCATCGCCAGAGCCGTCCGAGCCGAATTCGGGAGTCACTTCTCCAAAGGCTTGATGATTTTAGTGGATCGTTAATTCGCAGGAGCGAAGCCCCCGTTAGGAAGCGGACGGAAGAGCTGTCTTCCAATCGGATAAGAGGGGATATAGGAACCGTCCGGTTGCTGCATATAGCTGATCTTGGCAGGGGCAAATCCGCCATCGGAAGTTCGGATGTAGAGTTGCTGATTGGTCGACTGTTGCTGGTAGCCAGCGGGCTGTTGTTGATAGCCACCTCCTGATCCGCTTGATTTCGGGATAAAGGCATTGATCGCCTGCGAGCCAACACTCCCTGCGCCCGCCGATATGGCGCCCGCCGCGACCGGATTCACTCCACGCATCAGGGCGCCAGTGCCTGCACCGATGCCTGCCGCCGAGACGGCCTGCACCGCAGCGGCTCCCATCGGCGTCATAACGGAGCGAGGGCGACCGTCGGGGCCCATTTCTGTCGTGCACCCGCTGAGTAGGATGGCGCTGGAGAAAAGAGAGAGTATGGCAGTATTTTTCATTCGAGCCTTTATTATCAATCCGACCTTCCAGAAATCAACGGTCTTTGTTCGTCGAATTTTCACCTCCGCAGTTCCTGATCGAAAACTCAACCGACTTGGCGATTGGCCCAAGGCCCTTGGATGGCAACAGTGATTCCCGTTTTTTGAATGTTCGCAAATAGCGTTTTGTAGTCAGGCGAGAAGCAGACCCCCGCTAGTTCCGACGAATTATAGGCATTGCGAGCGATGTGGTAGCATTGGCCTTGCGGCGTTATCCCCACTATCCGGCAGGATCGTATGTCGTAGGTGTCTTCGGCGATAATCACATCTCCGTAGTTGGAAATCGTGAGATTATCGGCATAGGAGAGGATTTTTGCATCCTTGCTTTCCACGAATAGTTCCAGCGTTCCCTCATCAGTGCCTACCTCCCTCGAAGGGCGGTAACGGAAGATTTGCCCTTCTTTGATGTGACCACCATTGGTGCAGGCAAAATAAATTTCGCCATTGGCATACCACATCCCCTCGGCCCGCGCGAATACAGCCGCTCCCTTGGATTGCGCCTGATGGCGAAGATCATTTTTTGGGGACTCCACCTCATCAAGATCCACCCAAGTCACATCATAGGCGCGCCCCTCCTCAAATGAGCGACTTCCCCAATTTCGCGTATCACATTTTGCGATGTTTTTGATAGCAAGGGCCTGCAATCGTCCCCCATCGATGAGCCTCTTTGGCGTGCGCGGAATAAATCGGTAGATTGCTCCGTCCGGAACATCCTCCGTTTGGTAAACGTAAGAGTTGTCGGGATCCACCGCCACAGCCTCATGGCGGAAACGCCCCATCGCTTTGATTGGAATGGCCTTTTGCAGCCTAATCTCTTCCGTGGCTTGAACCTCAAAATTGTAGCCGTGATCTTGCGTCCAGTCGCCACCAGCTAAAATATTATCCGTCTCCTCACAAGTGATCCAAGTACCCCAAGGCGTTGATCCCCCGGCGCAGTTTCGCTCCGTTCCACCCAAGCTCAAATACTCCGCCTCGATTCGCCCTGTGGCTGGATTGTAGATGTGCGTCGTCGTGCCTCCGAGCATCGGATTTTTGATTCCCCCGTCATAAAGTTGCTCTCGGATCTTTGGAGTCAGCAGTTCATTCGATTTACCGAATGCGCCCTCGGAGCTCGATGCCGAGCTATTGACCTCATGATTCATGGCCAAAATCACCCGCCCCTCTTTTCCTGGGAAAGTGGCCATCCCATCAGGCATCGCTGGCAATCTCAGTCCATCCGACATCATTCGCCCCTGTTCCGCGATGACTTTATATGAAAATCCCTCTGGCAGTTCCAGAATCCTTTCTGGGTCGGGACGCAGTGGGCCATACCCAACGATCGAGGGATTCAAGGTCATCCGCTCCGACGCAAATAAAGAGTAGGAGCGCAAACCCGCAAACCCGAG
>CAYRTN010000044.1:0-11639 GCA_964427235.1 uncultured Chthoniobacter sp.
TGTTCCCAGATTTGATGAATTGGCAGGCGATCCTTTTCTGCAGCGAGCCGCAGAGAAAATTCCCTGACAAATACCGTTCTTGACTGCTCCTCAGAGCGGTCCAGATCAATTCGGTGTCGGATGGGACCGCATTGGAGAAAAAGAATTTTTTGTAAGCCGTCTTTTCGATTCGGTGTGGCAGTTAACCCCAAAATGTAGCGGGCTGCGCAGCGTTTCATCGCAGCTTCGAAAGACGCCGCCGGTACATGGTGGCATTCGTCGATGATGACATGCCCATATTTGGCAAGCAGAGCCTCGGGACACTCCGACCGTGCGAGCGTGGGGAACATTCCCAGAGCCACGGGAGCATCGGGGTAGCGTGCTTTGCCCAAGATATGAATCTCGTTTTTTGAGAGCCCGAGAAAATGCTGAAGCCGATCGCTCCATTGATCGAGAAGTTGTTTCCGATGAACCAAAATCAAGGTGGATAAGCCTCGGCGGGCGATGGACGCGCAGGCCATTACGGTTTTTCCAGCGCCTGGCGGCGCGACAAGAACGCCTTCCTCGTGCCCCATCATGGCATCCACGGCAGCGCTCTGGGTGGCTGAGAGAGTTCCGATGAAGGAAAGGTCTGTCGTTGACGGAGTGGGGCGCCTGTCAGTGATTGTAACCTTTCCGCCCGCCTTGGAAATTAGCTTTTCGATGTCATGTAAAGTTCCTCTCGGAAGCACCAAACTGTCTTGATGCTCCTCTCCGCAGAAGATGAACCGCGGAATGTTTACTGTTGAAAAACGAAGTCTCTGTTTTTCATAAAAGACGGGATTGGCGATGGTCCCGAGGCGTTTGAGAGCTGCTCCAAGACTTGTTGGCAGATCGGCAAGGGGAATGGTGATTTGCGATTTCCTTAGCAATTTCAGCGTTCCTTTGAAATCACCTCGTCGAATGGCTTGCGGAATCACATTCAATGCGGCCTCATCAAAATCCAGCGATATGGACTCCGTTGGTTCGCTGTCTTTCTCGGGACTGCAACTGGTTTCAAGAAGCCGCTTCAACTCGGCTAAATCGCTTTTTGGGAGACTTGCTAAATACGCCCACTGATCGGAAACAGGCTCGAATTTTTCATCAAGAAAAAGTGTGTGTCCTGATTTTCGCGGCTCTTGCTGGAGAGGCAGTGCTATCAGATTTCCAAAACCGCCTTTGGGGCATGTATCCTGATTTGGGAAAAATCGATCGTAGGTCGAGAGTTTCATTCCCCGGTGAAAAGAAGAGGCGCGAGCCACAATCAGCGTTCCAAGCCTGCGCGCAAGGACTGCAGGCACCGGACGCACAAAGAAAATCCAAGCATGGCCACCGTTGCCCGATCTTGAGCGCTCCACGCCAACAGAAATCCCCATTTGTTCAGCGGCGCGGCGGTATGCCTCAATATCCTGCATCCACCCATCGCCATCGAAATCCGCTGCCAGAAAAATACAACTGTCGTCCTCGCGGATCGCATAAGTTCCGATAGTGTGGCGTCCGATGAGGTGCGAGTGAATGGCCGCATGATCGAGCGGTGGAAAATTCTGGTTCGGGCAATCTGAGCATTTCACGCGTGGTTTTTCACAAAGGCCGTGAGCCCATTCATTGCTGCAGGCGGGCGAATACCCTTTTGAGCCCTTTTTCAGGTTGATCCAAAGTTTCGGATAAACGGACCGGCGCGCACCAAAAAGGCTCAGGAACAAATCGATCTTATCTTCATTGGTGCCCGGCGTGCCTTTGCCGAGAGGCAATTCAGGAGAATTCCTTTCATTACGAATTTCGCGCATTTCTGCAAGCAATCCCTGCCTGCGAGCTTCCAGATCATGAAGCTCCGCCTCAATTTCTTTTATGCGATCGGCGGGGGCTTTCATCAGTCACATTTTTACGCCGTTTTGAATTACGGCAGCGAATACCCATCGCATAAGCGCTCATGCTGCGAGGTCCCCGGGCTTGTAAACAATGAGGCCTGGGATGTGGTCGAAATTCGAGTCGGTCGTGGCGATCTCTTGGATGCCGAGGCGGCGGGAGACGGCGAGGTTGAGCGAGTCGAGGGTGAGCAAGCCGTGCTGTCTTTGGAGTTCGAGCGCGAGATAGTAGTCTTCGATTTTCACGGTTTCCACCTCCAGACCGCCGCCGAGAAGGTCGCGGGTTTCACTGGAGTATTGCGAGAGTTGTTGGATGAGTCTCTTGTTCTGGCCGAGGGCGCGGGCGGGGTTCGAGCCTGCTAAGCCGCAGGACTGGGCCTCCTGCATCATTCGGCGGTGGCAGACCTCCGCCGCGATGGTGGTTGTGATCCAGCCTTGGACAGTCCCGGAATCGCAGCGGGCGAGCAGGCTGCGGCATTGCGGGGATTTCCTCCCGAGCATGTAGATGATGATATTCGCATCCACTAAAACGCGGCTGCCGTCCGGAATGTCATCGAGAGTCATTGGTCAAAAAAGTCGGCTTCCATCGTTTCCCTGAATTGGGAGTCGGAGAGAGCCAAGGGTGGCGACTCAAGAAGGCGGGCGAGGCCGGATTTGCGTCCGCGCGAGGGCGACTGCTGCTGTAGATAGACCGCGACGGCTTCTTGAATGACATCTCCGATGGCCCGATTTTCGCGGGCGGCGGCGACTTTGAGGTTCCGGTAAACCTCCTCTTCCATCTGGGTACCCAATTTGATTTTCATAGTTTCAATTTTATTCGGGTTCGATCCGTGCTTGGGTTTTGTCTCACATCGAAAACTTTGTCCAATTTTCTTGCAGTTTCAAGAAAAATAGAAATAGATAGAAAATGGTGAATGTGTAGATGCTTGAAGCTGAAGTCTTTTATGGGCAGTTGGCTTCCCTTGATGCGGGGGGATGAGCTGTTGGCTCAGGCGCGAGAGTCCCCAGAGCGCGCCATGCACCCTTGAACTCGTCCACCTCACACTAATCAGGACCAGCAACTCCGAGGTGATTTGAGTGGTCTCCGTCTGCATGATGCCGGAATATATGCCGGATTCAACCGGAATAAGCCCGCCGCACTGGCTGGCCTGAGGCTTTTGATT
This sequence comes from uncultured Chthoniobacter sp., assembly GCA_964427235.1. Classification (GTDB taxonomy): domain Bacteria; phylum Verrucomicrobiota; class Verrucomicrobiia; order Chthoniobacterales; family Terrimicrobiaceae; genus UBA967. The sequence goes on from CAYRTN010000044.1 coordinate 3,026, forward strand.
CAGCCAATCCTTCAATCCGGTTCATGCAATGCACAGAAAGGATGAGGACTTTGCGGGTTTAGAAAATCTGGGGTTTGCCAAAAATGTGGGAATATGTGGGACTGACGTCTTTCTGGGGCGGCGTAGGACCGCGAGCGTCCGGCCTGGCTTATAGTGGGATGGGGGCTTGGCGCATAGCGCGGCTTTGGCAAATGAATCAGGCCCTATCCAACAAGCGTCTTCATCAATACGGGCTCATCCTGCCATGGACCTTCGCGGAGGCGGCGCCTTAGAAATACTGACCGTGCCGGGTTCAACCGCCGGATGTCCGGTGGTGTGGAAGGGCTGGGGAGCAACTCCCCGCAGCCCCATCCAATCAAGGGACAATCTAGCTGAAATTTTAAACCCAATAGCCGTTGTTTTTATTTACCTGCGGACTCCAACTCGAGAGTGATCGTTGGGCGATCGCAGACTTCGGATGGGCCAAAGTATTGAATCGAGCCAGGGAAGGCAAAGTGTGTGTTTTTCGCCCAAGCGTCGCGGTTTTTTTCGAGTTCTTTGAAGGCGGGTCCGTCCAGTTCCACGAGGGCTTTTTTGATGACAGGAACCATTTTTCCATGACGGCGCTCCATATTCATCATGCGTGCCATGGGGATCCCTCCCGCCTGCCATTGAGCTGCTGGACGGGTGAGCTGGCGAACGGAGCAAATGTAGCCCGTGAGGTTTTCGCGTAGGAGGAGCGCGGCCGTGTAGCCGAGAGTGTAGGTATAATCAGCGTCGAAATTGGACGGCACCGCACAACGCCCCTCGTAGCCGAAGTAGTGGGGTTGGGGCGAGAAACTGGCTTTATAAGTGCCCGCCGCTTTCATTTCTTTCAAGCGAACCTCGACGAGGTCGATGAGAAGTCGTTGTGTATCGATGCGGGCGACTTGCACATTGCCGTGGGGATCTCGATCGAGAATGAGTTGGTTCGCAATGTCGTCTGGAAGGCTCTGATAAAGGGTCGCGGACGTGCTCGAAAGATGTCCCGTGACGAATTTCCTCTTGGTCGAAAGAGAGTCGAGTGCGTTGAAGGCGTCGCCGTGTTCAGCGAGAACCTCATTGAGTTCACTCATGAGCGCGCCCATTTCGGGAACAAATTCAATGAGGCCTTCTGGAATCAAAACAGTGCCAAATTTTTCACCCTGAGAGGCGCGGTGACTCACGACGTCGGCAATCTGATCGACGATCTGCTTGAGGGTAAGTCCGCGCTCAGCCACCTCTTCGGAGATAAGCGTGATATTCGGGTGGGTTTGAAGTGCACATTCAAGGGCGATGTGGGAGGCGGAGCGTCCCATAAGCTTGATGAAGTGCCAGTATTTCCGGGCCGAAATCGCGTCTCTCTGAATGTTGCCGATTAGGTCGGAATAAACCTTGGAGGCTGTGTCAAAACCGAAGCTCGTTTCGATATTGTCGCCCCTAAGGTCGCCATCGATCGTTTTGGGAACTCCGACCACGCAGAGTGGTGAACCCTGCTCACGCGCGAACTCTGCCAGCTTGCAGGCATTCGAATTGGAGTCGTCGCCGCCGATGACGACAAGAGCGGTGAGGTTGCGGGCCTTCACGGTCTCCATCGCCTTGAGAAAATCCTCTTGCGATTCCAGCTTCGTGCGGCCGGAGCCAATGATGTCAAAGCCCCCCGTATTGCGGTAGCGAGCGATCGTGGCGGCATTCAATTCCATGCCTTTATTGCTGATCAAGCCATCCGGACCATTGGCGAAGCCGAAGAGAGAGCTTTCCGAGTTGATGCTTTTGATGGCATCGAAAAGGCCGGCGATGACGTTGTGTCCGCCTGGGGCTGGGCCACCGGATAAAATCACGCCGGCACGGATGGGCTTAGCTTCAACGTTAGCAGTCCCTTTTGTGAAGATGACTTCAGGAAGATCAAATGTGTGTGGAAACAACGCGCGGATCTCAGTGTCACTCGACGTCGGCATGGGCGTGTTTTCCGCAAGGGATGTGGCGCGCAGAGAGTCAGGCAGCTTGGGTTGGTAGGCGGAACGAGCTTTTTCGAGGGCGGTTTGTTGATTCATGATTTTAGAAAAAGGATGAGCTACGGAGACGTTAATTTTTAGCCTGCCTGATTTTCATGGCAAGGTCAGGATTTTCTTATCGATTACTGGCTTTGCAGATACGAAAGCAAAGGATACAAAAAAAGAATGAAGATCGAAAAAACGGAAACGAATGGCGTTTCCACCCTCAAACTCATTGGTGAGTTGGATCTCCATGCGGTGCCTGAACTGCGTGCCCAATTTCTCGCCTTTGCCGCAGCTAAAGCCCCCGTGGTGCTGGTAGATTTTTCAGATACGACCTACATCGATTCCAGCGGCTTGGCTGTGCTGATCGAGTATTTCAAGGAGAGCGCCACATTTGGCGGGAAGTTTGGACTCTTCGGCCTACAGAAAAAAGTTTTAGCGGTCTTCCAGTTGGTGCGGTTGGATCGGTTTTTTCCGATTGGCGATGATGCTCCTGCCGTGCTGGCGCGACTCGGATGCTGAAACGATGAGCGACATGATCGAAGTTGACGTTGCCCTCGCGGTCAATTCCTACCGAGTCGTTGTCGGTTCTGAGCTTTTGATGCAGGCGGGAGCTAGGATTCGCGCTGTTTCCAAGGCATCCCGCTGCGCCTTGGTGACGGATTCCATCGTCGGTCCGCTTTATGCAGACTCTGTTCGCAGCGCATTAGAAGAAGTGGGCTTTGAGGTTGTTATTGTCACAGTGCCATCTGGGGAATCCTCCAAATCTCTTACCCAAGTCGCCTTCGTCTGCGATGCGATGATTGATGCCAGCCTAGACCGCTCGGCCTTGCTTGTGGCATTGGGCGGTGGTGTGATTGGTGACTTGGCTGGTTTTGTCGCCGCCATTTATTACCGGGGCATCCCATTTGTGCAGATCCCGACCACCATCGTGGCGCAAGTCGATAGCTCGATCGGCGGAAAGACCGGCGTCAACGCTGCTGGTGGAAAAAATCTCCTCGGAGCCTTTCATCAACCGATTCTCGTTCTCGCAGATGTGTCCACCTTAAAGACGCTCCCAGCACGGGAATTCAATGAGGGCTTTGCGGAGGTCATCAAGCACGCCGCTATCCGCGATCCCGGCATGCTCGATCACCTTGATGACTTGCCTGCGCTCATCGCTCGGAATGTGGCCATCAAGGCAGCCATTGTCACCGAAGATGAATTCGAAACGAAGGGAGTGCGTGCGCTCCTCAATTTCGGGCACACCATCGGCCATGGGGTCGAGGCTGCTGCTGGCTATGGTCGCTTCCTGCATGGGGAGGCGATCAGTCTCGGGCTTGTGGTCGCATGTCGCCTCTCCGTTCAAAAAGCTGGGCTCCCGTCCGCTGATGCTGATCGTCTTATTTCGATGCTCGACCGCTATCGCTTGCCCCTGCAGTTGCCAGCGGATATTTCCACGGACGACATTCTTCAGGCTCTTCGCAAAGATAAGAAATTCCATGCCGGTGCGGTGCGTTTTGTTTTGTTACGCTCTCTGGGCGAGGCTTACGTTTCCAACGAGGTCACGGAGGCTGATCTGGTGAATGCTATTGAGGGGCTTCGTTGAAGGCAATTTCTTGCGCTCTATCCCGCACCACTGGCATAACAAGATTTGCTATGTCTCTGATCCGCCTGATCTTTCTTTTTCTGGTATCTCTCGCTTTCTCTGTTCGCCCCCTTGCAGCTCAAAATACAGATGGTCACGTGCCGGTGGAAAAAAACGGGTTTGCCCTTGTTAAACCTCAAGCTTGGTCGTCGCCTGCGCAGGCTTCGGTTTTAAAATTCACGGCCTATACCGATCGCTCTGCGCGGGGAACTCCCGGTGCCGGGTATTTTGTTTTTCGCTTGCCGAACCAAACGGATAGGCAGATCCCCGTTGCTCAGATCGTGAAGGTGGTCCCGCAACCCGAAGTTCCCAAGAATATTTCCAGTCAGGCCGAATGCGACTTGATAAAAAAAGCCATAACCGATTTCCGCTCTCTGGCGAATGCGCTGCCCGCAGCGAAAGATCTCTGCATGGAAATGATCACACCTCTGGATGAAGCGGTGGCCAAATTTGAATCCGGTCAAATCAAGATCGAAGGGTTTTGGAAAACAAAAGCCGAGGTAGCGAGCCAGAAAGCGTCATCCTATGAAACGAAGCTCAAGCAGGAGTTTTATGCCAAAAATCCTGCGCTTTTTGAGCTGGAATCGAATGTCTATTACATCAAGTTGCTCGAGCTAGCTAAGGATGATTCCGCATTAGCTGCACGTCTAGCTGCCTTGAAGACAGAGCATCAGAGGCTCCGCGCTCGAGAAGAGAGCAAGGCCATGGTGAGTAAACTCAATGATCCCGAATTGAGTTCGAATGAGGCCGCTCTCCTCCTCAAGAGGCTCAAGACCATGCCTGATCCCGATATCGAAATTCGCGCTCTCCTTAATCAGGCGCAGTTGGCGGAAACGATCGAACTCCAAGTCAACGAAGCGCGCTCGCTCATCGAGGCGCAGTTTGCTCCTCCGCAGAATCCCGAAAAAGCGCCAGTTTTGTCGCCCGACTCGCGAAATGCTGCACAAAAGCTTTCCCAGGATTTTGACGAGTTTAAATCCACCTCTCCTCCCGCTGCGATCAAAGTGCCTGTAGAATCCATTGTCGCGATCCGATCGCTCTACGAGAAGTTGCCTGCGATTGACTCTTCGCTGCAGGCGCGGGATTATCTTCCTGCTAATACCGCTTTAGCCGCGCTCGTTGAGCCATCAGGAAAAATCGGCCCGCATACCCGAGAGTTGATGGTCGGTTTGCAGGCTTTCACTACAAGGAAGGTAGCCAGCTTTACCAAGCTCCGGGACGAGGCGGCGGCACTCCAAAAAGAAAGCAAATCCAAACCCGCTCTTGCCAAATATCAAGAGGCCCTTGCGATTATGCCCAGTACGGAAGTGAGCGCCGAGGTGACTCGAATCTCGCAGTCCGAAACTTCGAAGAAAAAATAGAGCATGTCGGATTCCCTACCCGAAAATTGCCGTATCTCAACCGAGGTCCGGGTCATGTATTTCGACACGGATGCAGGCGGGGTCGTTCATAATATCGTTTACCTGCGCTTCATCGAGACGGCCCGAACGCTTCTCGCCATTCAAATGGGAATGGACTTTAAGGAAATCGAGCGCACAGGGGTTCATGCGGTCGTGACGCGTACCGAGATTGATTACAAAAGCCCAGCCCGCCTCGGCGATGTTCTTCTCGTTCAGGGTCGGGTGGTTGAGTGGAGCGGCGTGCGTTTTTGGGTGGAATTCGAAGTTATTCGGCCCTCGGATGGCGCATTGATGGTGAAGTGCCGACAGGCGTTGGCGTTGGTTCAAATGCCTTCTGGCAAGCCTGTTCGATTGCCTGCGGGTTTTCCTGCGACTTTGTCTCTCGGCGCTTAACCGAAAATATTGGTTTCGCAAGCCCCCCTCCTTCGTGTTTACTCCGCCTGCCTATGGAAAATGTCATTATTGTCGGCACGGGATGTGCCGGTCTCACTGCCGCCATTTACACTGCCCGCGCCAACCTCTCGCCTCTTGTTCTTGAGGGGAAGCTTCCTGGAGGTCAACTCACCACCACCACAGCCGTAGAAAATTTTCCCGGCTTCCCGGAGGGCGTGGATGGACCAGACCTCATCATGCGAATGAAGCAGCAGGCGGAGAAATTTGGTTCCCGTTTTCAATACGGCGTGGTCGAGGATTTCGAGCCCGGCACTCCGCATCGCTTAAAAGTGGATGGGGCATGGATCGAGACGAAGGCCCTCATTATCGCCAGCGGAGCTTCGCCTCGCTACATCGGCATTGAGGGCGAGAAAAATCTCATCGGTCACGGACTCACCTCGTGCGCGACATGCGATGGCGCCTTCTACCGCAATGTTCCCGTCTGCGTCGTCGGGGGAGGGGACTCGGCTTGCGAGGAGGCCACGTTCCTCACGCGCTTTGCTTCCGAAGTTTATCTCATCCATCGCCGCGATACCCTGCGTGCCTCGAAAATCATGGCTGACCGCGCCCTTTCCAATCCGAAAATCAAGCCGGTTTGGAACTCGGCCGTCACCTCCTACCTCACCGATGAGGCGGGCGAAGTCTCGGGCGTTGTTTTAAAAAATCTCAAGGACGGCACCACGAGCGAGCTCGCCCTCAAGTGCGTCTTCGTTGCCATTGGGCATGAGCCAAATACCGTGGCCTTCCGCAAAAGCCTCCACACTGATGAGAATGGCTATTTGATCCAGACCGAAGGCACTCGCACAAATATCCCTGGAGTCTTTGCCGCAGGCGATGTCGCCGATCACGTTTACCGCCAAGCCATCACCGCTGCCGGTCAAGGTTGCGCCTCGGCGATTGACGCGGAGCGTTGGTTGGCGGATTCGGAATAATCTCCCTTTTTGCCTCGTTCCTCACATCAGTCCGGTTCGCCTGCGCTCAAAATCTGCGACCTCACCCAATTCTACTCCCCAGTGAGTGGAGGGGTGAGGCGGTATATTGAGCAGAAGACGGCCTACCTGCGAAAATTTCGCCCCGACTGCGAGCATGTGGTCATCGTTCCTGGGGTAACGACGGGTTGCACAGGGGATTCCCATGCGAGGATTTATACTATCGCCTCGCCGCTGCTTTCACGCACGTCCCGCTACCGCGCCCTCACGAAGCTGCATCTCATCGAGGAGGTTTTGGAAAAAGAAATGCCCGACATCATCGAGTCGGGAGATCCCTATCAAGTCGCGTGGAAAGCTGTGGCCTCGGGTCGCGGCCTTGATATTCCGGTGGTCGGATTTTACCACTCCCATTTTCCGGAGGCCTACTTCCGCACGATCAGTAAATTCTTCGGACCGCTCGCTGTGGCGATCACTGATGAGATTTGCCGCAAGTATGTCGTTACTCTCTACAATCGATTTCAGCGCACGTTCGTTCCCAGTCCCGTTTTAGCCAATTTGCTTCGATCCTGGGGCGTGGAGCGAATTGATTCTGTGGACTTGGGGGTCGATGCCGATGTGTTTGTTCCTGATATCCCTGATGCGGGATCGACACGCGACAAGCTCTCCATTCCGCGCGATGTTCGACTTCTTATTTATGTCGGTCGCCTCGCGCCGGAAAAAAATGTCCGCACTCTCATCGAGGCGTTTTCCCTGCTCCACCGCCGATCGCCGGGACGGCATCATCTGCTGTGTGTGGGAGATGGCACGCAGCGAGCTTCCATTACCGATTTGCAGAAGGAGACGGATTGTATTCACTGGATGCCGTATTGCACGGATCCCCATGAATTGGCGTCCCTCTACCGTACTGCCGATCTCTTCGTGCACCCCGGCGTGCAGGAGACTTTCGGTCTTGTTGCCTTGGAGAGCCAAGCGAGCGGAACTCCCGTTGTTGGCATTAAGGGAAGCTACATGGATCGCATTATTTTCACCGACCAGAAGCAATGGGCGATGACCAATTCTCCCGAGGCGCTAGCCGATGCGATTGAGGGAAAATTTACACCGGATCTTCGTGCATCGGGTCTTCGTGCCAGCGAGGAGGCCCGCCAACGCTACTCCTGGAATACCGTGTTCACACGAATGATGTCGTTCTACTCGGACGTTGTATTGCGTTACGAACCCTAGCTGGCCTTCCTTGATCTTTTTTTCGGCGATGGCTAGATTGGATCCGTGATCATACTCACTTTCATCGGGACGCCAGCCAAGAGGAGCGCGCCATGCTTCTGAGTTCGGATCAGTTTGAGCGGCTTGTGGATGATCTCGACTACATTCTTCCACGCACTCGGTGTGATACGATCCAACTCACCAAGTCCCACATCCTAGGTCGCGTGAGGTCAGATGGAGACATCCTTCTCGATCTCGTCGAAGGTATGCCCTCCAGCGATGCCCGCTTTTTAAGCGTCCCGCTGGAAACTCTCCGCTCACTCATCGCCTCCCGCCATCGTGGGGCTCAGGGGGCGGCCAGCGACGATTCTCCCTTACTCGTCACAGTTGACGAAGAATAAACACTGCTTCAACACGCCCAGAGGCGTCAAAAGCCACTCCTTCCGCTTCTAAGAGAGCGCGCTTTTTTGACGAAGCGGCAGGGTCATTTTCTCCAAAAAATCCTCCGATACTTCCATCGTTGCGCACAACACGATGGCAGGGAATGCGTGGTGCGTCGGGATTGCGGCAAAGGGCCTGCCCGATGGCCTGAGCGGATCCACAGCCCACGGCCTTGGCGAGGATTCCGTAAGTGGTCGTCTTGCCAAGGGGTACATGAGCCAACGCCTCATAAACACGACGCTGGAATATGGTCGGGCCTTTTGTGGGTTGATTCGTTGGGCTCATAAGTTAGCTTCGCAATCGCTATGTTCTTTCAACCTCAAATCTGCACGCTTCGCCCTATTTTGCACATCGTAATACTGGTCATCGGCCTCGCTATGACCTCGCTCGATTCTGCATCGGCGCAGTCTCCGTCGGTCCCTACCGGCCCCTACACGCTGCCGCCGCTTCCCTATGCCTATGATGCTCTAGAGCCGCATATCGATGCCGAAACAATGCGCATTCACCATGATAAGCACCACCAAGCCTACGTCACGAATGCGAACAAGCTTCTCGCAGATCAACCAGAACTCGCCAAGCTAAGCCCCGAGG
>CAYRTN010000045.1:0-11529 GCA_964427235.1 uncultured Chthoniobacter sp.
ACCAGTTCCCACACGGCCGAGACGGCCGTCCCCCCTTCTTTTCCGCTGCAAAGTCGAATTTCAAAGGGCCAATGGTATTACGCGAACCTTTACAAAACTGGCTCGGAAGCTTTCTCGGGAACGCGGAGCAGATTCGGGATCTCCAGCGTCTTGTAGTAATCCGCGGCAAGGCGGCTTACAAAAGGAGAGAGATGATTCATGTATTTCAAGCTGAGCAATTCTTCCATTAGGGCCTGCTTTTGAGCGGGAGTGACGTGACCTTCTTTTTCAAGCCAATCGCACATTTTGTTCAGCATGGCATCACTCGGGTGACGCGTGGCATTTTCAATTTTAACCCAGCCTGGAGTCGAAACGAAGCCCTGCCCTCCCATGGCTTCTTGCGACAAACCCAATGCATTCCGCAAGTCACGTAGACGTTTGTTTAAGAGTTTTGTGCGCATAATAAAGTGACGTATACCATCATTTTCAAGTTTGGTAAACCCACAAAGTGTGAGGCAGGGGGTGGATTGTGGTAACTGTATGCATATGAGTGTAAAGACAGCAATAAAATATTTTCATGGAGAGTAGAGTTTCTGGCTCCACATGTGTTTCTTATTGAATTCTGGCAAGGGAATCGGACTCTGGGTGGTGTGAACGAACCTATTTTTTTTCAACCGCTCTGCATGGAGCGAGTTTGGGGTGGACGCCGACTCGAGGAGCTGCCAGGCAAGGTATTGCCTGCTGGCGTACCTATCGGTGAACTTTGGGAGGTCGTCGATCGCGAGGAAGCGCAAAGTATTGTCAGTGATGGGGCATGGAAGGGCGTGAGCCTTCATGAGCTTTGGAAAAACCATCGTGCTGCGATTTTCGGTGAAACTTATATCTCATCGAGTGCGCCTCGATTTCCACTTCTAGTCAAATTGCTCGACGCCTCAGAAAAGCTCTCGGTGCAAGTCCATCCGCCGCTCAACAAAGCGGCCGAGCTTGGTGGAGAGCCCAAAACGGAAGTCTGGTATTTTTTAGATTCCCTGCCTGGAGCGAGCATCTACGCGGGTCTGAAAAAGGGAGTGACACGTGACGAGTTTGAAGTCCTTCTCGAAAATGGCGGCGTTGAATCTGCTCTTCACCAAGCGCCAGTGAAATCGGGAGAGAGTATTTTTATCCCGAGCGGTCGCCTTCACGCCATCGGCCAGGGAAACGTGATCATCGAAGTCCAACAGAATAGCGATACGACCTACCGCGTTTTTGATTGGAATCGCGTGGGCTTGGACGGAAAGCCACGTGACTTGCACATTAAGGAATCCATGGCGTCCATCGATTTTGAGGATTTTGAACCTCAGGTGAAATCGGCTTCCGAATCCCTCGTTGCTGACTGTCCCTTTTTTCACATAGAAAAAGTCCACCTCACTTCGCCTCGCGATGTCCGTCCAGTTGGGCGATTCGCACTTGCTGTCGTGGTGGAGGGAGCGGCGACGTGTTTGGGACGGAGGTTCGAGCGAGGCCAATTTTTTCTCATTCCAGCCAGTGCCGCTGATGCGAGCGTGGTTCCGATCGAGGGAACAGCTTCTCTCTTGGTGTGTACGCTGCCACCTTGATCACGCCAAATTAGGGGCGCTGGCGCGTGGCATTTTGGTGTTTACATAAAGTGGGGTTGGGATATTTTTTGGTGCCTGTTCGAGCTCACGTGGCGGAACTGGCAGACGCGTGCGGCTCAGGACCGCATGGGGCAACCCTTGGAGGTTCGAATCCTCTCGTGAGCACTTCAGGTGGCCTTTTTTTATTGTGGCGAGTATCCTATCCCAAACAGATCCGGAGTTCGTGAGGTCGACATTTAGTTCGATCTCGAAGCGCTACGACTTTGCCAACCATTTGCTAAGTGGCGGACTTGATTACTATTGGCGATACAGGGTCGCGAGAAAGGTGGCTCGACTCTCGCCTGGCAGGATTCTGGATCTGGCTACAGGCAGTGGCGACCTCGCGATCGCACTTAAAAAAGCCTGCCCGCTTGCCGCTGTAACCGCAGCAGATTTTTGTCTTCCAATGTTGAATCAAGCGCGACTCAAAGGCGTCACTCGTTTGGTGCAGGCGGATGCATTGGCTTTGCCATTTGCGGATGCCTCATTCGATGTTGTGACCGTGGCATTTGGATTGCGGAATATGGCGTCCTGGCCCGAGGCGTTACGAGAAATGGCGCGGGTTTTGGAGCCCGGCGGCACGCTTCTGATTCTTGATTTCTCTCTCCCGTCGTGGGAATTTTTTCGGAATATCTATCGATTTTATCTTCACAAAATTCTGCCGCTTATTGCTGGTTGGGCAACCAAGCGCCCGGCGGCTTACGAGTATCTTGGCGAGTCGATCGAATCCTTTCCATCCGGTCTGGTCATGAACGCGTTGATGGCATCCTGCGGATTTTCTTGCGAGCCTTCTCTGCCTCTCACTGGGGGAATCGTTTCCCTCTATTGTGGAAAAACGAAGGACGACTGAGCGGCGCTCAAGGGATTAGTTTCCAAAGGAAATACCGACCGAGCGTGCGATTTGAACGAGTTGGGAGTCGGGATTCACTCTTCGCATTTTTTGTACTGCGGAGGCGATCGGCACATCCACGAAGGTGCAGTTCTGGTAGCTCACCATGGAACCAAATTTTCCCTCAGCGATGAGTTCGACCGCTTTGACTCCGAAGCCGGTCGCCAACATCCGATCAAGTGTAGTCGGGCCTCCTCCGCGCTGGAGATGACCTAGTACGCAAGTGCGGACTTCCTTGCCGGTGCGCTCGGCGATTTCCTTAGCGACGAATTCCGAGATTCCGCCGAGTCGGCGTTCTCCAGTGGTGGTCTGCTGGCAGGATTGTTTGCCGTCCTTCGAGGAGGCTCCTTCGGCGACGACGACGAGAGTGCTCTTGGAGCCCTCGCGATGGCGGTGCTCAATTTCGGCAGCGACCTTTTCGTATTCAAATGGCATCTCGGGAAGGAGAATGATATCCGCACCGCCAGCGAGTCCTCCTTGAAGGGCGATCCACCCAGCATGGCGGCCCATCACTTCCAGCACCATGACTCTTTTGTGGCTGGTGGCCGTTGTGTGCAGGCGATTGAGGGCCTCCGCGACGCATTCCACGGCGGAATTGAGACCAAATGTCATTGAGGTCGCTTCGAGATCGTTGTCGATGGTCTTGGGAACTCCGACAACGGGAAAGCCGGCTTCGTGGAGAAGCTGAGCCGTACTGAGCGATCCGTCACCGCCGACGACAATCAATCCGTGGAGATTAAGGTTCTGAAATGTTTGGCGGGTTTTACCGAGCACTTCGGCTTGGATCATGCGGCGGGATCCCGATCGGTTGATGAACTGACCGCGGTTCACGGTTCCAAGGATGGTGCCGCCGAGATGCATGATTCCCGATGTGGCGTGGCGGTCTAGAAGGATGTGCGATTCAGGCGGCAGAAGGCCTTCAAATCCATCGCAGAATCCAATGAGTTCAAAGCCGAGTCTTTCGGATGTGCGACTTGCTGCACGCAAGACGGCATTGAGGCCGGGGCAGTCGCCGCCGCTGGTAAGGATGCCGATGCGCTTCATTGCAATGTTAGAGTGTTTCGCCTTTTTTAGATGGGCGGCCTTCGGCAGCCCAAGCGTCGTAGAAACTCCAGCCTCTGTTAATGAGCGAGAGCCCGTCCTTGAAGCGATCTTCTGAGCGGAGGAGGACCACCGTGATACGGCGTGGAGTGATGAGCACCGTCTCGCCCTCGCGGCGGGATTCCGGTGGTCGGTCGGCGGAGAGGATCAAGCAATCGCCAGCCTTGCGGGTGCGGCCGGTTTTGACGCCATCGATGCCATTGCGGCCAACGAGTTCGTTCGTGTTCGTGATATCGAAAGGCATATCCACACCGCCACGGAGGATGTGAATCTGCCGGGATTTCTGAGCCACATAAAAGGCGAACCCTGATTTATCGTAGGCATAGCGTGTCAGGCGGGCGAGGTCCTCGACGGTCGAATAAGGGATTGCGCCGCTGGTCATGCTATCCATGCCACTGGGGTTCAAAAATAAAGTCCGCTTCATGGAAAGGGTTCTCGCCAGCGCGTTCATTTGCGCTACGAAATTGCTCACGGGATCGAGTTGCTCGGGATTCGTGATGCGTGACCCGACGTGATGCGCGAGCGTGTTTGCAGCGATGTTGTCGGAGGCGAGGAGGGCGCAATAAATGAGATCCCGCAGGCTTAGTGAATCGCCCGGCGCAAGCCCGATCGCACTCGAGGCGCCGTTTTGCGTGGCGGTGGCTGGCACTTCCGCCAATGTCGCCAGATCGACTTTCTGAAGTTCCGCCCAGTCAAGAACAACGAGTGATGTGGCTACCTTGGTGAGGCTTGCCACCTGCAATTTTTCGGTTCTTTTGTCCGAGTCCAATATCACCCCAGTCTGGTTATCGATAATAATGTAACTCTCAGCGGCATTCGCGTGCCATCCAGCAAGACCCATCAATAGGGCCAAAATCATTTTTTTCATTTTATATACGTCTTCGGAAGTCGATAAAAACGGACGATAACGAGGTCGGCTTCAAGATCAAATCATTTTAAAAAATGCGATTTGTCGTCCGTGAATTCGCAAAAAGATGATTCCACCTCAGCGTGGAAATGCTACTTCTCGCGGATGCGAATTTTATCCGGCATCCAGCCATCCGGCACACTTCATCTTGGGAACTATTTTGGAATGATGAAACCCGCGATCGAGTTGCAGGAAAAAGGGGAGGCATACTATTTCATCGCTGATTTTCATGCGCTCACCACGGTTCAGAATGGAAGCGCCCTGCGGGCGAATGTGCGGGAGTTGGCGATCGACTTTCTGGCTTGCGGATTAAACCCAGAGAAGGCCGTCTTTTTTCGTCAATCCGACGTTCCTGCCGTCACCGAGTTGGCTTGGATTCTCAGCACAGTGACTCCGATGGGGTTGCTAGAGCGCTGTCATTCCTTCAAGGATAAAACGGCGAGGGGACTTGCTGCTACGCACGGGCTTTTTGCGTACCCGGTTTTAATGGCGGCGGATATTCTGATCTACGACAGCGATCTTGTGCCGGTCGGGCGTGATCAAAAACAGCACCTCGAGGTGACCCGCGACATCGCCGTGAAGATCAATGAGACCTACGGATCTATCTTTAAACTTCCGGAGCCCAGCATTCGCGAGGATACCGCTGTTGTTCCCGGATTGGATGGAGCTAAGATGAGCAAGAGTTACGGAAATACGATCGAGATATTTGCTCCCGAAAATGCGCTCAAAAAGAAAATCATGGGCATCAAAACCGACAGCACTCCTGTTGAGTTGCCGAAAATCACCGAAAACTCGTCCATTCTGGGGCTCTATAAATTGGTCGCCAGTGAGACCGACTATCAAACGATGGAAGGTGAGTTTCTGCGAGGCGGTACGGGCTACGGGGACTTTAAAAAGAGGCTCTTCGGGGCAGTCTGGGATTATTTTGCGCCATTCCGTATTCGTCGGGAGGAAATCCTGAAGGATCCAGCTTTCGTTGATCGTGTGCTGGCCGAAGGGGCGGAAAAAGCGCGAGGTGTCTCGGATGGCGTCATGCGACGAGTTCGGGAAGCCGTCGGAATCGGCTAGATCGCGCTCCGAATACCGGCGGATGGACAAAAGCTCCAGCCGTCGCTAGGTTGCGGGGGTGATTTATCGAGGACAAAAAATTCAACTCACTGCAGTCAAAGTTTTGATTGCAATTAATGTTCTCGTTTTCATTTTTGCGTCCTTTTTTGGCGGTGCAAATGGGTCTCGGGTGGATGATTTTCTCGGGTTGAATTGGCGGGGCATGTTGAATGGAATGATATGGCAACTAGTCACATATCAGTTTGTCCATGCGGGGATCCTGCATTTGCTGGTGAATATGGCCGGCCTTTGGTTCACGGGACCGGTATTGGAGAGATTGATGGGCGCTCGCCGTTTTGTGATTTTCTATCTCTTTGCCGGGGTAGCGGGAGGATTGCTGCAGATGCTCATATCGCCCGGGCCGAGTCTGGTGGGAGCTTCGGGCTCCATTTGCGGATTGGTGGCCGCTTTTTCTGCTCTTTTCCCGCGAATGCCCATTACGGCGCTCATTTTTTTCGTCATCCCAGTTCGGATGGAAGCAAGATGGCTTGGATTCAGCATCGTCGTCGCTTCGATCTTTCTCCTTGTCACCGGGCTGTTCGGAAATATCGGCAATGCAGCCCACTTGGGTGGGGCGCTTGCCGGCTACGCGTGGGTGCGTTTTTGCACTCCGCGATTCCGTGTGGTGAGCTGAGACTTAGCGTGACCAGCTAGGTTCGGAAACCTTGCCCAGTCCGCTTGCCACAGGCGTTTTGCGACCTTTGATCGTATCCATCAGCATGATAGTCGATCCGTCGCTGTAAATGATGTGTCGGGAGTCCGCACCCCAGCATGGATCTTGGCCTTGATCGAGGACACGGGTTGCACCACTGGCGAGATCCACAATGGCGATCGAAAATCCACCTTGGCGCACGGTGAAGGCGATTTTTTTACCATCCGGCGACCAGCTGGGTTCGGTGCAATAATTGAAACCCGTGGATATGCGGCGAGGGGCTCCCCCTGCCGTGCTGATGCGGTAAAGCTGAGGTCCTCCCGTATCGTCCGAGGAATACACGATCTCCGTGCCATCCGGTGACCAGCTTGGGGAGGATTCCACCCCGCGTGATCGAGTGAGGCGTCGTGCGCCGCTGCCGTTCGCGGCAGCGATGTAAAGCTCGGGATTGCCATCGCGGCTCAATGTGCAAGCGATGCGACTGCCATCAGGAGAGAAAGACGCTCCGGAATTTGTTCCCGGAAATTTCATGATCGGGATGCGGGATCCGGAATGAAGATCGATGAGATAGATGTCTGCATATCCGCTCTGGTAGCCGGTGTAGGCGATTCGGGATGCGTCAGGAGAGAGGGCTGGAGCAACGCTGATGGCCTTTTCCTGGGTGATTTGACGCTGGTTGGCGCCATCGTAGTCCGAGAGGTAAATTTCCTTTGCTCCGGTCCGGGTGCTTACAAACGCGAACTTGGAAGCAGCGATGCCGTGTTGACCGGTGAGCGTCTCGACGATGTCGTCGGAGAATTTGTGGGCGGCTGATCGGGTATCGCCCGAGTAGGTTTTTTGAAGGACGACCCCACCGCGGTTGTCAGTGACAACGCCCTGCAGGGAGCCTCCACCAGAAGATCCTCCAACAGAAAAATTCGCTCGCTCGGGGATGCCGATGGAGAACAGGCCCGAGAGGTCGAGATCGTTTGCGACGACCTTACTCGCGATCGCGGCATCAGAGCCGCTGAAGGGTTTGATGGCGACGCTGATGGTGTCGCTTTTTTTGACAGTGATCGTGGCTTCTTGCGCCGTAAGGACGCCTGGCAGGAGGAGGGCGCTCAGTAAAAGTGCGGAAAGTCGAGTTGGATAGATAGAGAGCATGATTTTTTGTGGCAAAGTGTGGTGGGTTTGACAAGTCAGGAACGGAAACGGCGACCGAGTGGGAAACTGCCGAGAGGGGTGAGCGAATGGGCCTGCCCGCTCGCAAGCTCGATAGATCGCGCTACCTCTGGATCGTTTGAGGATCCTTCGACCTCGATATAAAAAACGTAGGTTTGGGGTTGGCCCGGAACAGGACGAGAAACGATGCGGGTGAGACTCACTTTTTGACGAGAAAAAGGCCCGAGAAGGCGATGCAGGCTGCCGCAGGTGTTTTTCAATGCCGCCACGAAGGCGGTTCGATTGGCCGAAGCCTTCAGCGTCGGCTTTTTCGAGATCGTAAAAAAATTGGTGACATTGACCTCGTCGGCGCCGGAGGGAAAATCCAGTACATCAAGGTGGTAAATCTCCGCTGCGCCGGGCGAGGCCAGAGCCGCGCTGTGTGCGTTCGAGGAAGCCAACTCCGAGGCTATGGCTGTGCTTTGCACGGGGACCAAGGTGGCTCCGGGGTGGCGGGATTTCAACCAGTCGCCATGGTGCTTGATTTGGGTGAAGTGGGAGTAAACCGTCTTCACTTTCGATCCCTTGCGTCCGAGCAGGGCGATGCGAATATTCAGCGATATTTCCTCATGGATAAAAATCGAGCCAGCATGGCGGATGAACAGGTCGATTGTATCTGGTACCGTCCCACCGGAGGAGTTCTCGACCGGCACAAGTCCCATTGGCGCGGATCCGGAGAGCACGGCGTCAAAAACGGCATCAATCGTTGGACAGGACAAAAGCTCCGTCTTCTTACCAAAACGCTGCCTAGCAAGAATTCCAGAAAACGTGCCCTCGGGGCCAAGATAGGCGACTTTGCTCATGTTCGAACAAAGACATACCAAACTTTCAGCTTCGCGCAAACCTGCATCTTGCTTTTGCCGAATTTGAAAAAAAGGCTTTTGCGCGCGCTGGGGGTGGCATTAGCTGGCGTCATGAAATTGACGCCCTTGCGCATCCGACATCGAATGATCCTCGTTCCGCTGGCGCTACTCCTCTCCGGTTGCATCAACCCGCTCGGTCGCGATACTACTGGGCCTGAGCCGCGACCGCCGCGATCGAAGCCTCAGCCATCCCGGAATTTCGCTTGGGGCATTTCCACGGCGAGTTATCAATACGAAGATCCCGCCGTGAAGCCTGGGGATGCCGATTATTTTTCGACGGATTGGGACATCCTCATTTCGCAGCATGGGGCGCCGGAAAAGGGGAATGCACTCTACTCGTGGACGCATTTTGATAAGGACATCGCCGCTCTCAAAAAAATCGGCGTCACACATTATCGCTTCAGCATCGAATGGGCTCGCGTCGAGCCTCGCAAGGGCGAGTTCAACGAAGAAGCCATCCGTCGCTATGTCGGCATGGCTAGGCGCTTAAAAGAAGCTGGCATAGAGCCCGTTGTTTGCCTCTGGCACTTCACATTTCCAGCCTGGCTCTATGATAAAAAGAACCCCAAGGCGTCGAATTGGCTGCATCCCGAGGCCCGCTCGAGATGGTTGGCCTATCTGGACAAGGTTCTTCCTGCTCTGGCTCCGCACGTGAATTATTTTGCCCCTCAGAATGAGCCGAATGGTCAGATCACGACCGCCTACATTGCTGCCCAGTGGCCGCCGATGATGGCTCTCGCTTTTGGGACTTATTGGAAAGCGATTGATGCCAGTACAGGAATGTTTCGAGATGCCGCTGCGCGCATCAAAAAAATCAAACCCACGGCCAAGGTTCTTGCCATCGAAGCGTTGCCTTGGTGGGAGGGGTCGCCGTTCGATCCAGGTGGAATTTTTTACACCACGATGATTCATGGAAATATCGACCACCTCGATCGCGTTTATGACGTCTGCGATATTCTCGGGATCAACTACTATTACTCCCAGCATGCCAGTCCCACCTCCCTTATCGCCGAGGCGTGGCGGCGCGGGCACAACTACTCCATGATGGGGTGGTATATTGATCCGAACGGCCTCTACAAAGAAATCTGCAGGGTCGGCAATCGCTATGGAAAGCCAATGATGGTGACCGAAAATGGCATCGCGACAAGAAATGACGCCAAGCGTGTGAGCTACATCCGAGATCACCTCGCCGCCATCGGACACGCGATCCATGACGGTTACGATGTGCGAGGATATTTTAGTTGGTCCCTTGCTGACAACTACGAATGGCACTACGGATACAAGGCCCTTTTCGGTCTCGCAAATATGAATCCCGAGACCTACGAGAGAGAGCTAAAACCCTCCGCATATTTCTACCGTGATACGATCCGCGCGAACGCCAAGGTTTCCGCTGTGGAGGCACTCAAACCAACGCCAGCGAAATAAATCATGAAACAGAATTGCGCCATCTACCCCGGCAGCTTCGACCCCGTTCACCGCGGGCACGTTGATATTATTACACGTTCAACGCAGATTTTTTCATCGGTGATCGTGGCCGTGGCGGCGAGCAAGTCGAAGGCACCGATGTTCAGTGTGGAGAACCGGATCGCCATGCTTCGCGAGAGTCTGGGCGGCAATCCTGCGGTAGAAATTATTTCTCTCGATGGATTGCTTGTCGATTTTGCGCGTCAGCAGGATGTCTTCACGATCATTCGCGGTCTTCGTGCCGTCTCGGATTTTGAATTCGAATTTCAGATGGCTCTCATGAACCGCAAGCTTGAGCCAAGGCTCGAAACCATCTTCCTCACCTCCAAAGAAGATTACACCTATATCAGTTCCCGTATTATCAAAGAGGTGGCGATCTTGGGGGGAGACGTGAGCCATTTTGTTCCGCCGCCCGCTTTGGAGTCTTTACTTAAGGCCGTTCCGAAATCGTCAAAGTAAATCGCCGTTCTCGGGAACTGCGTCAACTTCGGGCAAACTAAAAATGTGAGTCCGCAGTTGCCATGGTCGGCGAAGCTTGCTAGAACCACCCTCACCTTTATGGCATACATCGTCAAACGTCCGCGCCTCACTTTCGCTGAGAGGATTTATTTGCCCACGATTCTGGCTGGTCTGATGATTACGCTAAGGCACATCTTGAGCGGTCTATTTGGCAAGACGCGCGTGACGATGCAATATCCCGAGCAGAAATGGGACGCCCAGTTGCCTGAGTGGTATCGCGGTGCGCCGACGCTGGTCACTGATGAGTGGGGACGTGACCGCTGCGTGGCTTGTCAATTGTGTGAGTTCATCTGCCCGCCCCGAGCGATCACCATCAAGCCGATGGAAATTCCGGCAGAGGACAAGTGGAGCAAAGTCGAAAAACGCCCTGAGGCATTCGATATTGATATGATCCGTTGCATTTATTGCGGTCTCTGTGAGGAAGTCTGCCCGGAGCAAGCCATCTACCTTCGCAAGGACTACTCGATTACCGGACTCACTCGTGAGGAAATGGTGCACGACCTTCCCAAACTTCGTGAACTTGGCGGCGTGAAGACCGGCCTCGTGAACAAGTGGAACGAAAAAAAGTAGAACAAATCTCAACTCGCTGCTAAAAAGCCCGACTTAACATACCCATGCAACTCGTCCTCTTTTGGATTTTCTCGCTGCTGATGCTCCTCTGTGCCATGGGGGTTGTTTTCTTCCGGAATCCGGTGTCCTCAGCCATGAGCTTGGTCTTGTCCTTCATCGCCCTAGCGGCGGTTTTTGTCACTTTGGACGCCTTTTTTATCGCCGTGGTGCAAGTGCTAGTCTATGCGGGCGCCGTGATGGTGCTGTTCCTCTTTATCATCATGTTGCTCGACCTGCGTGAAGAAAAGCGCCGTCGTGTGCGACTATCCGCTTGGCTCGGTGGCGGTTTGGTGGTCGGTGGATTCATTTCTGCCCTTCTGAAAGTCGTTCTTGGGCTCCCAGCACTCTTCGTAACCAAGCCCGTTCTCTCTCACCCTTTGGCCAATGATATCGAGCAGGTGGGATTCAATCTTTTCCGGAATTTCAATCTTCCCTTTCAGATGATCGGCGTCCTGCTCCTTGTGGCGACAGTGGGTGTCGTTCTGCTGAGCAAAAAGGAGTTAAAGTGATGAAAGAAATCGTATTTAATCTCCTGTTTAGCCACGACAGTCTCGCATTTCTATTCGTATAACCATGCCAACCCTAGCGCACTATTTGATTGTCAG
>CAYRTN010000046.1:0-11432 GCA_964427235.1 uncultured Chthoniobacter sp.
ACCCCTCGGGTTCGCGGGCTTGGATTGATTCTTGAATCATTCGCCGGGCACTCACGAGATTTCCGCGCATAGCCAGCGTCGCCACTGTTTCCGCTAGACTCATCGATGTTTCTTCTGAGTTTTTTGGTTCCGGCAACTTGAGATCGATCGCGTATCGCTCTTGAGTTGCGAGCACAACGGCTTGAAAATCTTTTTTCTCGATCAATTGTCGCACACGCAGAGGCCACGCGGCATCGTTCCACTTGGGATTGGCAGCTAGAAACGATTCCATCGCCTGTCGATCTCCAACATTATTCCAAGTCAGCAAAAATTTACGCTTCTCCTCGTCATCCAGCATGGCGAGAAATTGAGCATCCATCGACGCCTCTTCAATACTGCCCTTGGGAGCCACGGGCATCCATGTGAACCATGCCTTCGGTGACGTGCGAGCGTAGGTTCCCAAGACTGCCGCAAGACTCGGATTCTGGCGACTCTCCCCAATTATTCCGCGGAACATCTCTGATGTGTTCCCGTGACCCCCGCCATTTTCTATCGCTAAATCTTTTTGAAGCGCCTCCCCCCATAACTTAGCTGCGCGAATGGGATCCTTGCGAAGCCAGAGTTGGCTTTGAGCAAGCGGGATCTTGGCACTCACGGGATTCATCGCCCGTTCGATTGCAAACATGGCATCTACATCAACGGGATCGCCCCCAGCTTTAAGGATTCGCTGGCCCATTTCGCGGTAGATTCCTCGTGTCATCAGCGATCGCGATATTTCCGTGCGTCCTAGTTTGACAGCCTCTGCTCCATTACCAACGGCAGACAGTTGCCTCATCTGATCCAAAACGATTCCCGCGCGATAAGGAGGGAAAGGAGGGAGAGAGAACCATTGGGCCCCGACTAAGAGCCCACCCATCGCAAAAATAGCTCCACCGCCAATACCAAAAACCCATCGCTGCAGGATCCTCTGGGTATCTCCTTCCGTCTGGGAAGGCGTGGGATATCCAAAAGCTAATCCCGCAAGCACGAGCACCCACCAACCCAACTCAACTCGATGGAGCGGAACATCAACTAATCCGTGCAAAATGGCGACCAGCGCACCGCAGATAATACCCCACCGTAATGACCACGTCTGACTCCGACGAAGTTCCCACGTGTCCTTCAGCAGAACGCCCAGAAGAAGCATGGCACAGATCAAACATGGCAAACCGGATTCCGCTGCTATCATCATCCAATCGCTTTCGGGATGAACAGCTCCCGCTTCGCCAATGCTTTTTCTGGCATAAAAGGGATACACGAAGGCATAGGTCCCGAGCCCTGTTCCCGTGAGGGGATAATCCCAAATCATCCGCGCGGTATCCTGAAATACCTTAGTCCGCTTATCCGTGGTTGCTGTTGCAATAACGCGTGGCGAACCTGTACCGACTTTAGCCACCGTGCTATGGATCCCGACCATTTCGAGAAGGCGATTTTTGGACATCCCGTCGGCAGCAAAAAAGTAAACTAAGAGTGCGATTGCTATGGCCAGACTCGTGATCACTAAGGGAAGCGATCGGTGACTTCCACCTAATGCCCCCACCCAGACCACTGTGCCGAGAAGAAGAAAAACAACGCCCCCGCGTGACATCGAATAAAAAAGAAGCGAGTAGACGCATATCGCTAAAGCTGCCCCTCCCAGCAAAAATACGACCATTTTTTTCGAAGACCAAGCTTCTCGGATGATTCCCATCGCTAAGATACTGCCTGTCACCAATAACGCCGCCGTATGATTTCGATTGGGGAAAAATCCAAAATCCGGTGGGGCCCATCCCCCTTTGTCAAAAAAAGGATATTCCCATCCCGTCGTTTTCGCATAAATGGCCACACTGGCATACGTCGCACAGGCGAGAGTCCCGAGGAGACCCAGATAGATTTTCACATTCGAACGCAACGGATGTCCGATGGAAAAAAGTCCAATCAGCAAAGCGGAAGCAAGAATGATAAGCCAATACCCAGACTCTCGCGGCACCAAAGAAAGCGCCGGCAAGGCGGGCAACCCCGGGAGAGCCTGCAAACCCAACCTCCAAGGCGGAGCATAAAACCAAGCCTGCGGCAGCAGGGAGGTCGAGGCGCAAAGCAAGAGGCCTCCTGACAAAATCCAATACCTCCAAGGCACGATCCGGTTCGGTGCGAGAAACACCATGGCCACCCCAGCCACCACGAAAAAAATCCCAGTCGCACCTTGCCTCACACTTCCGGCGAGAAACACCGCCACCATGGCACCCAGAATCAAAAGACCCTGCACCACAGTAGAGCGAAAAGGAGGATAGGGTTTGTGCTGGGATGATCCGCTAGACATGGCTTGGTGCGCGCCCGACGGCGGCACGTAGAAGATTCCACTGCTAGGGGTTCCGCTCAAGAAGGAAAAGATGTGAATAACTTGTGAAATAAAACCGCCGTCACTGAAGTTTTTTAACAACAGTTTTGTGAATGACTGTGAAAAAGATTACGTAAGTGAAATGACATTGAGTGAAATCCAACGGGTACTGACAAATCTGCAGGCTTCTCCGACACGAACCCTCGGGCAGAATTTTTTATACGATCAGAATCTCGCCCAGAAAATCGTGAATCTCCTCGATATCCAACCTGGCGATCACATCGTGGAAATCGGACCGGGACTTGGTGCGTTGACCTGCTTTCTCCAGCGACCCGATATCCGACTCACGCTCATCGAAAAAGACGATCGCCTCATCGAGCACTTGCGACAAACTTTCGAGAGTGGAACAACCCGTGTGTTCCACGCAGATGCGTTGGAATTTGATCTCCGAAAATTGTGGGGGCAAGGTCCGGTGAAGGTGATCGGCAACTTGCCCTACTATATCTCCACACCACTGATTGCAAAATATGCCTCTGCTCTTTCACCCGCATCAATACTAGCTCTCACGCTTCAACTCGAACTTGCAGAACGCCTAGGCGCAAAGAGTGGGACTAAAGCGTATGGAGCGATGACCGTGTGTGTCGGGCGCCGTTGGGATGTGACATTTGAGCGCAAACTACCTGCCTCTGTTTTCTATCCCAGACCCAAGGTGGACTCGGCCGTTATCACCCTTCGTAGGCGAGGAGGCGAGAGTGTTTCTGCGCTGAATGAAGTGCGCTTTGAATCCCTCGTTCGACGTGGATTTTCCGAACGCAGAAAACAACTTCGCAAAATGCTTCCAGAGCTTAAACCAGATTGGGATGCGCTGACCGCAAAGTTAGGAGTCACTCCTACTGTTCGGGCCGAAGAACTTTCGCTCCAAAAATGGGAGCTTTTGACGGCAATGACATCCCCTGCTCAAGCCCAACACGGAGAGGAACTCTTCGATGTGGTTGACGAGCAAGACGTCGTTCTCCGTCCCGAGACGAGGGAAGTGGTCCATGTGAATAACTTGCGTCATCGTGCCGCTCACATGCTTCTTTTTAACTCTAAGGGTGAGCTTTTTCTCCAAAAACGCTCCATGTGGAAGGATCGAAACCCC
This sequence comes from uncultured Chthoniobacter sp., assembly GCA_964427235.1. Classification (GTDB taxonomy): domain Bacteria; phylum Verrucomicrobiota; class Verrucomicrobiia; order Chthoniobacterales; family Terrimicrobiaceae; genus UBA967. The sequence goes on from CAYRTN010000046.1 coordinate 3,477, forward strand.
GGTCTATGGGATTCGTCCGCAGCGGGTCATGTCGATTCTGGCGAAGACTACCTTCAGGCAGCTCGCCGCGAACTTCAGGAAGAACTTGGCATTCCCGCCCCTGAACTCCTGCGTTTTGGTCGCCTGACACCCTCCCCTGCGACCGGATGGGAATTTATTGAGCTCTATAGGGGCACTCACGAGGGGCCATTTCATCCCGCGCCGATGGAAATCGAAACCGGAGCCTTTTTTGAAATGGAGCACATTGTTGAGTGGGCAAAGAATACACCCACGGATTTCAGCCCTGTCTTTTTAAAGTGCCTTGAGTGCCTCCAATCTCCCTCCACATTCGTAGTTTGATACATGAATAAATCCGGACACCCAGATTCCTTAGGCCCGATCACCGAGGGAGTCCCCAAACGAATTCGCCGGTTGAAGGATACCGCTGCAAGCAAGGCCTCCGTGCGAGGTAAACCAAGCGCCTCAAAGGAATTTACCTTTCACTTAAAACCTGCCGATATCGCCCGCCACCTCAACCGCTTCGTGATCGGCCAGCAGGAAGCCAAAAAAGTCCTAAGCGTGGCACTCTGCGATCACTTTCAACATGTCAAAATGACCAACGACGGTCACGAGGCTCCTTTTTATCAAAAACAAAATGTTTTAATTTTGGGTCCTACTGGCGTTGGAAAAACTCATCTCATCCGCTCCGCCGCCGACCTGATCGGGGTTCCCTTTGTTAAAGCGGATGCCACCAAATTCAGCGAGACGGGGTATGTCGGTGGTGACGTGGACGATCTCGTGCGAGATCTTATTCGACGAGCTGGAGGCGACATCAAGAGAGCCGAGCATGGGATCATTTATTTGGATGAGGTGGATAAATTGGCCAGTGGTTCTGCCGAGAGCGCTGGTCGCGATGTCTCTGGCCGAGGCGTGCAGACGAATCTCCTGAAACTCATGGAGGATGGAGACGTGCCTGTGGTTTCCCCCAACGATGTCACTGGGCAACTCCAAAACGCCATGTCTGCGGCCCGAGGGAATACACCGGGCATGCCTGATACCGTCTCCACTAAACATATTTTGTTCATCGTCAGTGGGGCCTTTGTTGGCATTGAGAACATCACCCGCGACCGAATCGGCTCGAAATCCCTTTCGATGGAAAAATGCCATTCCCATGTTAGCACTTCCGATCTGATACGTTTCGGTCTGGAGCCCGAGTTTGTTGGCCGTCTTCCTGTGCGCGTTGCTTGCCACTCACTCGATGAGGATGACCTTTTTCATGTTTTGAGCAAAAGCGAGAGCAGCCTCCTGAGACAGTACGAACGCGCTTTTGCGGCTTACGGCATAAAGCTCCAATTTCAGCCTGAGGCGCTTCGCGCACTCGCTTCGCTGGCCCAAGTCGAACAAACTGGCGCAAGGGGCCTCATGACCGTTCTGGAGCGTTCCTTCCGCGACCTGAAGTTCCGCCTGCCTTCCACAAAAATCAAATGCGTCACCGTGACTGCCGAAACGATACAAAACCCGGCCGCCACACTCCGAAAACTTCTCTCGAAAACAGCACCTAAAAAATAATCTCCGATTTCTGACAACAAAAAGCGCGTCCTATCACTAGGACGCGCTTTTGCGTTTGCAGGGAAACTATTCGCTCGGTATTAGCGGGCGTAAAGCTCAACAACGAGCTGCTCGTTGACGATAGGATTGATTTCCTCGCGGGTAGGAATGCGAACCACTGTTCCGGTCAAATTGTCTTTATCAACAAGAAGCCAATCAGGAACGACGGCGATTTGAGTCAACTCAACGCCACGTTTTCCAAGGCGCTGTGATTTCTCAGAAGCCTTAATGCTGATCGCATCACCAGGCTTAAGATTCATCGAAGAAGCGTTAGTCTTGCGACCATTCACGGAGACATGGCCGTGGCTGACCATCTGGCGAGCTCCACGAAGGGTCTTTGAGAAACCCATTTTCTGAACGACATTGTCCAAACGTGTCTCGAGAAGCTGAAGAAGGATTTCACCTGTTACACCACGGCGCTGGCTGGCGATCGCGAAATAACGGCGGAACTGACGCTCCAAAACCCCATATTGGAAACGAAGCTTTTGCTTCTCAGCAAGAGCGATGGAGTAATCGCTTTGCTTGCGGCGGGATCCCTTAGGACCGTGTTGGCCTGGAGGGTAGTTTTTGTTTTCAAATGCCTTCGGGGAGCCACTGATGAGAACTCCGTAGCGACGGCTAACTTTTGTTTTGGGTCCGGTGTAACGTGCCATTTTTTTAAATTTAAGATTTTATATTGATGAGGTGAGACGCACTCGTCAAATCAGACGCGGCGTTGCTTCGGCGGGCGGCAGCCATTGTGTGGGATCGGCGTCACGTCACGAATCATCGAAACATCAAGGCCGATGGCCTGCATGGCACGAACAGCGGATTCACGACCTGCACCAGGTCCTTTAACTCGGACTTCGACCTCTTTGAGTCCATGTCCCATAGCCTGCCTGCAAGCGTCTTGAGCGACCATCTGAGCTGCATAGGCTGTGCTTTTACGCGAGCCTTTGAAACCACACTTGCCAGCACTCGACCAACCGATCACTCCACCACGAAGATCCGTGATGCTCACAATCGTGTTGTTGAAGCTAGCTTGAACGTGAGCCACTCCTTGAATGACTCCCTTGCTTCCCTTGGCTTTGACAATCTTGATCGGTTCGATCGTGTCATCAAGGGAAATGCTGACGGGGGCCGGAGCCGCCGCAGGTGTCGCGCTTGCTGCTCCTTTTTTAGCTTTTGGAGCTTTCTTCGCCGGAGCTTTCTTGGCGGGAGCCTCAGCTACTGGAGCTACCGCATCCGCTGCTGGCGCTTCCGTTGCTGGGGCCTGCGCTGTTGTCTCTTCAGTGCCGGAGACGATCGGTGTCTCAGCAGCTTCATTCTTGGTTTCTTCGCTCATACTTTAATGGTGCTTATTTTAAACTTTGCCTGACTTGGCATCTTTATTGCGTTGGACGCCCACAGTCTTACGAGGGCCCTTGCGGGTACGAGCATTAGTGCCCGTGCGCTGACCGCGAACAGGGAGTCCGCGACGGTGGCGAATGCCACGATAACAGTTGATAGCTTGAAGGCGCTTGAGATTACCTTGAACCTCACGGCGAAGATCACCCTCAATCAAGATCTGATTGGCATTGATCGCGTGGATGATCGCGTTGAGTTGCTCTGGGCTCAGATCTTTTGCGCGAGCATTAGGATCAATGTTCGCTTGCTCGAGAACCTTTTTGGTGTTGCTCGGTCCCATTCCATAAATGTAGGGAAGCGAGGCTTCGATGCGTTTGTCGCCGGGTATGTCTACTCCTAGTAATCGTGGCATAATTTAGTTCTTCTTTTTTAAAATTTAGGGAGCGGTGTATTCGCGATTAACCCTGTTTTTGTTTATGGCGTGGGTTTTTGCAAACTACGCGGATGACGTTCTGGCGACGCACAATCTTGCACGCTTCGCACAGTCTTTTTACAGATGCTCGGACTTTCATTTTCTTTTGTTTGGTTTATTTGACGACGAATCGTTTTTGTGACGGTAAGTTATTCGACCTTTGGTCAAGTCGTAGGGCGACATTTCCAGCAGGACAAGATCTCCTGGCATAATGCGAATGAAGAACAGGCGCATTTTCCCGGAAATATGTGCGAGCACTCGATTGCCATTTTCCAGCTCAACTCGGAACATAGAATTTGGGAGTAATTCGAGTACTTTTCCATTTACTTCAATAGCGTCTTTGCTGGACATGTCAATACTTCTGGAGCGCTGTCGGTAATTAAAACGGTATGCTCAAAATGAGCGGAAGGAAGCCCGTCAGCAGTAACGGCTGTCCACTTGTCAGCGAGAATTTTGACTTTCGCTTTTCCTAAATTAATCATGGGCTCAATGGCGATGGTCATTCCTGATTTAAGTTTAGGTCCTGACCCGCGTTTGCCGAAATTAGGGACTTGGGGCTCTTCGTGCAATTGACGCCCTACGCCATGTCCTACAAATTCTCGAACCACGGAAAACCCATGCTTAACGGCCTCGGTCTCGACATAGTTCGAAATATCACCCACGCGATTGCCAGGACGAGCCAACTCAACAGCTCCATCGAGAATCTGCTGCGTGATAGTCAAGAGACGCTCGGTTTCGGGTTCAACGATTCCGACTGGAACCGATGTTGCCGTGTCGCCAATCCAACCATCACGAATGATGCCAACGTCCATCTTCACGACATCACCATAAGCGATCCGACGAGCACCACCAATACCATGAACGATCTCATCGTTTATGCTAATGCAAATATGACCTGGAAATTTTTTGTATCCGAGGAATGCACTACGAACACCCGCTTGTGACATGAGTTGGGATGCAGCGTGGTCGATCTCTCCTGTTGTTACGCCTGGAGCAATGCGGGCTGCGAGGTCAGCTAGAATCGATGCCGCGCATTCCCCTGCGCGACGCATCTTATCAATCTCATGATCTCGCTTGATGGGAATCATAGTCGCCCCTTCAAATGGCTAGCCGAATAAGGACGAAAATCGCTATGACGACTCTTCAAGACTAAAAGACGAAAGTTTTTCGATTGAATTTTCAATGGACTAATTCAATCGCTAGCGGTGTGTAGCGAGATAGATCGTGACACCAGCAATCGTCAGGATTGCAAGACCAACGTACATCCAAACCAAGGTTTGGTCACGAAGGACAGTTCCAGTGCTGAGACGACTGCGAGACTCTTGGGCACTACGAATCCGACCCTTACGCAAAAACCCATCATAATGCCGCTGCAATAAATGCGTCTCCACCTGTCTCATCGTATCGAGCACAACACCGACAATAATAAGAAGGCCAGTACCACCGAAAAATTGCGAGGTCATGTAAGGGACGCGCAGACCCTGTGTGAGCATTTGAGGAAGTACCGCAATCACTGTCAGGAATATCGCACCCGCAAATGTCAAGCGCGTCATTGTATAATCCAAAAAGTCAGCCGTTGGCTTTCCTGGACGAATTCCGGGAATAAATCCACCATACTTCTTGAGATCATCAGCGATTTGCACCGGCTGAAACTGAGTCGCTACCCAAAAATAGCTGAAGAAGAAAATCATCACTGCATAAAGCAAGTAGTGAAGCCATCCATAAGTCAATAGATTGGTCAAATCCTGAGCCCAAGCAACTCCAGGGAAAGCCATATTTAAAATGGTGGATGGGAAAAGAAGAATCGCTTGAGCAAAAATGATCGGCATGACACCGGCATAGTTGATCTTGAGGGGCATGTATTGGGTTTGGCCACCATAGACCTTGCGACCAACGACGCGCTTAGCATACTGAACACTGATTTTTCGTTGGGCTTGTGTTACAGCAATGACACCTGCAATAACAAAAACCAAGAATCCAATCATCAGAACCAAAACCATCGGATTAACAGCAGCTTGGGCATCCGCTACACTTGGAACAAAGGTGCGCCAAGCTTGAATCAATCCCGCAGGCAATTGAGCAAGAATACCAACGGAAATGATAATGGACATACCATTGCCAATACCGCGCTCGGTTACTTGATCACCTAACCACATGAGCAACAATGTTCCAGCCGTCATGGTTATGATTGTAAGGATTTGGAAGCTCAGCCCAGGCATCGGAACCAAAGAGACCCCAAGCTTGTTGATAACGTCCATGATTCCTGGAAGGAATGGGTTCGATTGCGGATTCTCAAACGAACGTGCTAGGAGATAACCCTGAAAAATGCACAACCCGATAGTTGTATACCGGGTATATTGCATGATTTTCTGACGGCCACCATCCTCACGAGCCAACTTGCCCAATTGGGGAATGACAGCCGTAAGCAATTGAAGCATGATGGAAGCACTAATAAATGGCATCACTCCGAGGGAGAAGATAGCACAATTAGAGAGAGCTCCACCGCTGAAGAGATTGAATAGGGCGGCAACTCCACCAGAAGAAGCTGCATCGGATTTAGCAAGAAACCAAAGCCGAAGCACTTCCGCATTGACACCAGGGGTTGTAATTGCTGACCCCGCACGAATGATAACAATCGCCACAAGGGTAAAAAGCACCCGAGTACGAAGTTCTGGTATCTTGAATATATTTGCGAAAGCGCTAATCATCTCAGAATTGAAAACCGACGACTAGCTTGCTGACTCGACCTTGGGAATAGAAACAGATCCGCCTGCTTTTTCAATTTTCTCACGGGCGATAGCGCTGATTTCATCAACAACGAGTGTCAATGATTTCGTGATTTCGCCACGTCCAAGGATTTTAACCCCATCAAAACGACCATTAACAAGACCGATTTTGCGAAGGGATTCCTCGTTAACAATATCTCCATTAGAAAAATGTTTTTCCAAGGTATCGAGATTGACAACGCCGTAAAAGGTTTTGAATGCTTTGTTATTAAAACCACGTTTTGGAAGACGACGGTAGATTGGCATCTGACCACCTTCAAATCCGAGGCGGATCGAACCACCGGAACGGGCTTTTTGTCCCTTGTGACCTTTGCCGGAAGTTTTACCTTTTCCTGAGCTTTCGCCGATACCGAGGCGTTTACGGCGGTGCTTGGCACCAGGGTTTGGTTTGAGTGTATGAAGTCTCATCTAAAAATTAGGCTACTACAGCTTCTGCTGCGGGTTGGGATTTGCGCAGTACTTTGCCACGCAGACGGAAAACGTCTTCTTTAGAACGGAGTTGTTCAAGTGCAGCGATAGTCGCATGAACCACGTTAGCATGGTTGCTAGAACCAAGGGACTTAGCCAATACGTCGCGGATTCCAACGGCCTCAAGGACAGCACGAACACCACCACCAGCAATAACGCCAGTTCCGGGAGAGGCTGGGCGAAGCAAAACGCGTCCACCGCCAAATTCACCAGTAACCATGTGTGGGATCGTATTTTGTTGAACAGCGATCTTTACCATGCGCTTTTTTGAAGCGTCGGTGGCTTTACGAATGGCTTCACTAACTTCGTTAGCCTTACCAAAGCCAACACCAACTTTACCCTTCTGATCTCCACAAACAATGAGGGCGCTGAAGCTGAAACGACGACCACCTTTGACCACTTTGGCGCATCGGTTAATGAAAACAACTTTCTCAGTCGTTTCTTTTGGTTCCCTCGGAGTATCGTTACGGGATTGTTTTTTATCTCTTGGTTTCGGAGGCATGATGGAATCTAATTAGAATTGAAAACCACCTTCACGGGCGGCATCGGCAAGAGCTTTAACTTTGCCGTGGTATTTAAAACCACCGCGGTCAAAAACTACCTTGGTTATGTTTTTGGCAGATCCTCGTTGGGCAATAATTTTGCCAAGTTGAATAGCTGTTGCCACATTGGCGCGTGTGCCAGGTTTAGCACGAAGATCAGCTTCGGTCGTGTTCGCCGAAACCAGTGTTTTACCACTCAAGTCGTCAATAACTTGGGCCGTAATGTGACGTCCAGAAAAGTGGACGCTAAGACGTGGTTGTTCAGAAGTGCCAGCCAGCGTTTTACGAATACGGACGTGACGGAGTTTGCGTTTATCAGTTGCAGCCATAATTTACTGTACAGTTTTGCCTTCTTTGCGACGAACTTGTTCGCCAACAAAGCGAACACCTTTGCCCTTGTAGGGTTCAGGCGGGTAGAATGAGCGGATATCTGCGGCACATTGACCAACTAATTGGTTATCGATGCCTTCAATTGTGATTTTGGTGTTGTCAGCAACCGTGATTTTGACCTCGGAAGGAATATGAAACACGATTGGATGGGATTTACCAAGGTTCAGGTTAAGATTCTGACCTTGAACGTTGGCTTTGAAACCAACGCCTTGGATCTCCATCTCACGTTTGAAACCATTGGTAACACCGGTTACCATATTGGCGAGAAGAGCGCGCGAAAGACCGTGCAAGGCACGTTGCTCGCGTTGATCATTCGCTCTGGTCACAGACAATTGCTCGCCCTCGATAGAAGCAGCAATCGTCTTGGGTAGAGTCCACTCGAGTT
>CAYRTN010000047.1:0-108 GCA_964427235.1 uncultured Chthoniobacter sp.
TGCAGGAAATCGAAGTTCGAAGGGCTCTTCCTGCGTCTGCTCCTGAGCCGACACCGTTGACCCCAAACATTGTTGTGCCTGCACCAGCACTGGCAGCGGTAGCACCAG
>CAYRTN010000047.1:208-11218 GCA_964427235.1 uncultured Chthoniobacter sp.
CGCCCGCACCCGTAGCGCCCGCACCCGTAGCGCCCGCACCCGTAGCGCCCGCACCCGTAGCGCCCGCACCTGTAGCACCCGCCCAGTTGGAAGACCCTTCGAATATTCGTATAGCCCCCTCGACGAATGGGTCGCCAGGAGCATTAGCACTAGAGAGGGCAAATAATTTTTATTCGCGTAAAATGTATGATCTCGCGATACCCGAGTATGAGCTTTTCCTGATATCGTCATCGGGTTCGCGGACTCGGGATGCGGCTCTTTTTCGTGTGGCCGAGTGTCATCGTATGGCCGGTAACTCCGCTGCGGCGCGTTCGGCTTACGAAAAACTTCTCTCGGAGTTCAAAGCGGGCGAGTTTGCCTCAGCAGGTGCTTACAGGCTGGGTGAAATTCTCTTTGCGGAAAAACTTTTTGAACCCGCCTCGATCCAGTTTGACATGGCTTCGAGCGGGGTTAATGACCCCGAAGTTCGTCTTTCCGCTGCTTACTTTGCGGCTCGCAGTCTGGATGCTTTAAAAAAGGATGATATGGCCGAGGAGCGTTATCGTGCTGTCTTGGCTGCAACGGGAACGAATCCCTATCGTGATAATGCCGCCATTGCTCTAGCTGCTCTCCAGCTACGAAACGGTAAAAAAGCGGCTGCGCTTTCGACATTAGGAAACTTGGTTGAGACTACCAGCGCACTTGACGTTGGGAATTCTGCTGCTCTGCAGGCTGCAGCTCTGGCCAAAGAACTTGGGATGCAGGACAAGGCGCTTCAATTTTACGATAAAGTAGCCCGTGGCAATGGTGATGACAAATCTCGTGCCGAGGCGACGTTGGTGGCTCTCCGGTTGCGCTATGAGGCTAATGACAGCGCTGGGATTATTGCGATGGGCGAGGGGCTCGAGAGCAAGGTGCCTAGTGACTCGCGCTCCGAGGCACTTCAAATCTTAGCCGCCACCTTCCGCAAGGCGGGTAAGGAAAATTTGGCGATAGACATTTACGATCGCCTAGCGAAGGAATTTCCCGACACAGCGACGAACCCAGACACGCGGTACCAGCGGCTTCTTAGCCTTTATGCCACGAAAGACAAAAACCTCGTGGCTGAGGTGGATGGCTTTTTGCAAATAGCCAAGAATCCGAAGCAGATTGCGAGTGCCTCGTTGCTCAAAGCCGAAACGCTTTTTCAGCAAAGCGACTACGCTGGCGCGGCGCGTGCCTACGGGCCGATTGTCGATAATGTCGCCTTCTCGCCTGAACAACAAAAGGCCTCACTCTACAAGCTAGCATGGTGCCTCGCTGCATCTGGCGACAACTCTGGGGCCATCCGTGCCTACACTTCTTTCGTGGAGAAAAATCCGCAGGACAAGCTCGCTGCAACAGCGATTCTGCAGCGTGGTATGGCAAGGCAGAAGACGGGGGAGTTTGATTCCTCGCTCGCCGACTTTCAACTCGTCGTGAGTGGCTACCCATTCAGCAAGGAAGTCGAGATCGCCCTTCTGCAAATGGCGCTCACTTACGGGCAGAAAAAAAACTACCCCGAAATGGCCAAGGCGTTTCGTTTGTTGCTCCAGAAGTTCCCGAATACCGCTGCGGCCGCACAAGCGAAATTCTGGCTGGGTTGGGCCGCATTTGAAGACAAGGATTACAAAGGCGCGGTCGAGCAACTCGATTCTGCTCGTATCCTCGATCCCGCTGCCTACCGGGATCGTGCCTCGCTGCGGATTCTGCTATCCTATTATCAACTCAAGGATCGCAACTCCGCCGCCCGTGAAGCAGATCAATGCAAGCCGGAGATGATTCCTGCCGAACTAAGAGTCTGGCTTGCACAGGGAATGTTCGAAGCGAAAAAATTCAACAAAGCGGAGAATCTGCTCACCCCATTGGCCGCCTCCCCAGCCAGCATGCCCCTGGAAGGCTGGCTACTTCTTGCAGACACGCAACGGGCCCTTGATAAAATGCCAGAGGCTCGGATTTCGGTGGATAAATATCTTTCTCTCACCGAGGATCCTGATGCACGCACGCGGGGGCTCCTCCTTAAATCCCATGTCGCCCTAGCGCTGGAAAAGATCGAGGAAGCGCGCATGGCCGCCGATGAGGCTCTACAACTCCAACCCGAAGGCCGACTCAACTCCGAAGCCCGATTAGTCGCAGGCGAGATTTTCTTTAAAGAAGCGGATTTTGAGAGTGCCGCACGGTCATTTATGGCGGTTTCCGTACTGACTGATGATCCAGAACTCACGCCGCGAGCATTCAAGCGGGCAGCGGAGGCTTATCGGCGTTCGGGAAAGAACGTGGAGGCCGACAAAGCGCTTAAAGAAGCCAGTGAACGCTACCCTGGTTCGGTTGTGAACTCTGGCACGTGATCCTGTTCCGCTTTTTCTCAAAGGCATTTCCGCATCGGGGCTTGATACCCGCATCTTGAAAAGATAAGGCCTTTCGCACATGGCAATGATTCACCTCAATCGCAATCGCGAAAATCTCGGTAAGTTCACCGATCAGGATGTTGCGGACGGTTTAAAAAGCGGGAAATTTCTCCCCACGGATTTGGCATGGAAGGAGCCCATGCCGACGTGGCAAGAATTGAGCACATTCACCGATTTGCCTGCCCCTTCTGGAGGCGAGGTAATAGCGGTGACTTCTGAAGTGACGGTGGATTCTGTTCCCACATCGATAGAGCCCGCTTGGGAGCGCTCTCCAGGATCTCCTCGTCTTGGAGATGCCATCGAGACGATCAAACAGGTTTTCTTTGAGCCAGCCATGGTGTTCCGCCAGATGCCGACCTCGGGGGGTTACAATCGCCCCATGCGCTTCTATATTTTGACCTCTTGGGTGAGTGGATTTACGGCCGTTTGCTATCAATTGGTCGCGTCCCTCATTAACCCCACGATGTTTTTGGGAGAGGCCAGCAAGGGGCTTTCGCAAGCCGCCATGATCACCATTTTTCTCTCCGTGGGACTTATATTGCCGCTTTTCCTGATTCTGGGAGTCTTCGCATCGGCTTCAATGTTTCATTTTTCCCTCAGACTCGTCGGAGGAGCAACGAAGCCTTATGAAGCCACAGTGCGCGCTATTGCCTACGCCACCGGCGCGACCTCGATTCTTCAATTCATCCCGCTTTGTGGGGGGTATCTTTATCCAATTGCGAATTTCATCTACTCGGTGATCGCCATCAAAGAGGTTCACCGCACAGATATGTGGCGGGTTGTGCTCGCCGGATTGATTTTATTTATGCTGGTCTGCGGCATAGTTCTCGCGTCCGCATTAGTGATCGTCGCGCTAGCGCAGGTCGTTTCTCACGGGCTTGCTAAATAGTGATGCTGACCGGCGCGGCGTCGTCTTTGCTGCTGGCGCAAAGGATTTCCACGTGGGTGTGACCATCCGTATCCAAGCGGGTTCGCACGGCCTGGGTGGCTAGGGTTGAGGAGTTGCAGTCCTCGCTTATATGTCCGAGAAGCACGTGGCGTAACTGCGGCGTCGCCACGTTGGCAACGATGTCGGCGGCGGCCACATTCGAGAGGTGTCCGTGACGAGAGAGAATGCGTTGCTTGACCGCCCAGGGTCGCTTGGTGTCATTTTGCAACATCGTCTCATCGTGATTGGTTTCGATGAGGAGGGCGCTCACCCCCTGCACGCAGTTGACGACCTGCTTGGTCGCATATCCCAAGTCCGTGAGAACGGCGAAGGAAGATTCCGCATGTCGAAAAACAAATCCCACCGGGTCAGCGGCATCGTGCGGCACGGAGAACGGAAGCACGCGAAGATCCCCAATTTGGAATTCCGCGCCGCTGGCAAAAAGATTCCAGTTGGCTACAACCCCTGATCTTTTCAGTGAGTCGGCGGTGAGGGGATTGGTGAAAACCGGAACGGAACTATTAGCGCAAAAAACACGGAGTCCCTTCGTGTGGTCGCCATGCTCGTGCGTCAGAAGCACGCCCGCTAGGGAGTTGGCCTCGACGCCATGAGTGTTTAAGTGCCCATTAATCCGCTTGGCCGTCAATCCGATATCAATCAAAACAGAAGTTTCTGTGGTTTGAAGCAAAACGACATTTCCAGAACTACCGCTGGCAAGAATGGTGACGCGCATGAGGTGGAATTCAGGAAATAAAGTGCCAATCGAACATTTGAAATCCCGATTTTACAGGATTTAAGGATTCGGAAAATGGTATTTTTGAAATACGAAGCCCTCGGTGCCTGAAAAATCCATGACACCGTAGCAGGTCCTGGAATGTGCCACTTTCGATGAAAGCTTCGTATTGTAAAATGCACATGATTGTGAAAATATTCCCGCCCATGTTTTATTGGCTCGGTCGTCAGACACTGCAGATTATTTTCGGGATAGGCGACTTTTCGCTTTTTACCGGAAAGTCTTTTTGCGCACTGACCAAGTCCAAAAAACTGATGCGGAGGATCGTTTCCGCCGTTCACGAGCAGGGCACGGTTTGCCTGCCGGTGATCCTGATCGTAGGTGTTTTTACCGGCTTGGTGTTGGGATTACAGGGATATCACGTCTTGAGTCGATTTGGATCGCAGGGTCTATTGGGAACATTGGTTTCACTGAGTCTGGTGCGCGAGATGGGCCCAGTGCTGGCGGCCCTTATGCTTATCGGGCAGGCGGGATCCGCGCTGGCCGCTGAACTCGGCATCCAACGCAACACCGAGCAAATCGTGGCCTTGGAGACCATGGGGGTAAATAGCCACGGCTATCTGGTGGTGCCTCGACTTATTTCCTCACTGCTTGTTTTTCCGCTTCAGACTGCTGTTTTTGTGGTTGTTGGTTTTTGGGGGGGCAGCCTATCTGGGTCCTTACTTCTCGGGGTGGATTCGGGTGTTTATTGGTCTGCGGTGCAGAGGGCCGTCGAGGCCCAAGATATGAGGGAGTGTTTCATTAAGGCGGCGGCCTTTGGTGTCTTGTCGATCAGTACCTGTGCCTACCAGGGATTCCATGCTGACAGGAATGCCTCAGTGATGGGAGCAAGGGCTGTGAGCGCCTCTACTACTCGCGCTGTCGTGTTTTCCAGTATTCTGGTCTTGGTGGCCGATTACATCATCAGTTCATTTTTTGTCTGAGTATGGGAACACCGAACCAAAATTTTGCACTCCATGTCGAAGACCTTCATAAAGCCTTCAACGGGAAACCTGTTTTGAAAGGGGTGAAACTGGGGGTTCCACAAGGCAGCATCTTTACCGTGCTCGGACCCAGTGGAGCCGGGAAATCCGTCTTCCTCAAGTGTCTGGCAAACATCGTTCAACCGGATTCAGGGCAAATTCGTTTCGATGGTCTTGAACTCACTTCCCGAGACCAAACTGCGCAAGAGGAGTTCCGAAGACGTTGCAGTTTTCTTTTCCAGAGCAACGCCCTCTTTGATTCGTTGACGGCATTGGAGAATGTCGCCCTTCCGCTGGAGCAGACGACAGACCTCACCAGTAAAGAAATCCAGCGCCGCAGTCTTGAGGCTTTGAGGCAACTGGAATTGCAGGAATACGCCGCTCACTATCCGGCCCAACTTTCAGGCGGAATGCAAAAGCGCCTCGCCCTCGCCCGAGCAATCGTGACCCATCCGGAGCTCGTTTTATTTGATGAACCGACGGCTGGTCTGGATCCCCTGCGCCGCAATGCCGTTTTTGCCATGATTGCAAAATACCAACGCCAATTTGGCTTCACGGCCCTCATCGTGACGCACGACGTACCTGAAGCACTTGTGGCCAGCGACCGGGTTGCACTTTTAAATCAGGGGCGGATATGTTTTGAAGGTACGCCTGCCGAGTTTTCCGCTTCCAATCAATCTGTTGTGTCCGATTTTCGCGATAGCGCCGCCGCGCTTCAGAGATCTTTGGCCGAAATCCGGCAGGGTATAATTGTTGCTTAGATTTTTTATGAAAAATACCAAACTTGAACTTTCGGTTGGCATCTTTGTGATGCTCGGAATTGCCGCTCTCGCCTATCTAACGATTCAGGTTGGAACCGGGTCGATGCTGAATGGTGACACCTATCTTATCGAGTCTCGCTTTGCCAATGCGGGAGGCCTTCACACTGGCAGTACCGTGCTCTTGGCTGGTGTTACGGTAGGACGGGTTGAAGGTATCCGAATGGAGCCCTCGGATTATAGTGCGATCGTCACGCTGCGCGTCCTATCGACACTTCGCCTTCCAACGGATTCCATGGCCTCCATCAAAACCACTGGACTCATCGGCGACAAATTTATTTCCCTATCCCCTGGGGCGGATGAGACCTACTTGGGGCCAGGGTCAAGGATCACTATGACGGAGTCGGCCGTTGATCTCGAGTCCTTGATTGGTAAGATGGCCTTCGGATCCGTCGATAAAGAAAAAGCCCAACAAGAAACCAAATAATCTGTGAAAATGCGTTACCTTTTCATCCTTCTCACCTCCCTTGCCCTTATTCCGGGGCGAGTATCTGCATCCACTATCGAAGCGGAAAAGTGCCTGAAAAAGGCCGTCAACGAGGTGGCTCAAATTGCTGACCACTCTGCAAATAGCAGCGCGTTGGCTGTGAGTGTGCGTCCGGTTTTAGTCAATATCATTAGCTTTGATCTCATGACCCGACGTGCGGTAGGTCCGGGATGGCGCGAATTCACGGAAGCCCAAAAAAAAGAAGCCACCGACCTTTTCACCACCTTAATTATCCGCACTTACGCGAGTAAGTTTACACCTGGTGAATTCCCCGAAATTACCTACAAGACAGCGATATCTCCCGCTCCTGGTCGTGTCGAGATACCCACGAGTATTTTGTACAAGGGGAGCCATTATGAGGTCATCTACCGGCAGGAGGAATCCGTTGCGTGGCGCATTACGGATGTCGTGATCGAGGGGGTAAGCATGATCGCCAGTTACCGAACTCAATTTGATGCCCAGTTCAAGCAAGGCGGCGCTCCTGCCGTCATTAGTGCTCTTAAAAAGTCGGTAGCAGCACCTCAATAAAGCTCACCCCTTTCTCATGAACAAAGCTTTGGCCACCCTGCTTGTGCTCATCCTTCCCGCTGCAGCCCTTCGCGCTGCAGCCCTTCGTGCTGCTGCTTCGAGCGGTCCCAGTCCCTCTGCTTCAGATATCGTCGTTATCACAAAAGAGGGCGTTAAATCCGTTTCTCTTGAAGGAGGACGGTTGCCTAAAAACTCTACCGAGACCTATTTTCTCAAAAGCGCGGTTGAAGTTAAAGGGCGACCATTAGCTAAGCCAACGCCGAGTCCAAAGCCAGTTTCTTCCCCGCTTGCCCAGACCTCCTCGAAACCTGTGCGAGCTCAAAAGGGCGCCACCCAGCAGGGCAAGTCTGAATCATCTCCAGTGCCGTCAACTCGAAAAGTGAAAGCCATCGTTCAAAAAGAGGTGAAAAAGCGTCAGGATGCATCCCCGCAAGTG
The DNA here is from genome assembly GCA_964427235.1 of uncultured Chthoniobacter sp. Taxonomy (GTDB): domain Bacteria; phylum Verrucomicrobiota; class Verrucomicrobiia; order Chthoniobacterales; family Terrimicrobiaceae; genus UBA967. Next base: position 7,566 of record CAYRTN010000047.1, read on the forward strand.
GCTTCTGCCCCAATCGTGCCCCAATCTAAGACTCCGGCGCCTAAAAAAACCTCCTTTAAGGAAACTCCGAATATCACGATCACAAAAAAGTCGCCCGCAGATGCTGATCCGAATGAAGACCTTGATGAGTACACTAAAGTCAAAGCTATTCCTGATGCCGTGGAGCCCCTGAATCGAGGTTTCTTTTGGTTTAACCACCAGCTGTATACGTTTGTTTTTCGCCCTGTTTCGAAGGTCTATGGCGTCATACCCAAGCAGGCTCGGGCGGTCATTTTCAATGTGTATGACAATGTCGAATTTCCCGTTCGCTTTGTGAATGATCTTTTACAATTAAAATTCAAGCGTGCCGATCTGGAGGCCCGTAAATTTATTGTTAATTCCGTAGCTGGCGTCGGCGGGATCGTGCGGGTGAGCGACCGCATTCCTGCGCTTGCCAATGTCCCACCGGCCGATACTGCGCAGACACTTGCCAAGTGGGGGGTCGGACATGGTTGCTATATCGTGCTTCCTGTTTTTGGGCCGAGCAGTTTGCGCGACACGGTGGGTCTAGTTGGTGACTATGCATTGAGTCCAGTCACATGGGTTTCATTTGGGGGAGTGCCTAGCGCCGTAGCTTTAGCGGTCACCGGTCCGAATTCCGTTCGCAACATGGATGGCAAACTGAACGCCTACGATGCTGCCACACAAAACGCCATCGATCCTTATCAGGCTGTTCGGAGTGGCTATTCCCAGTATCGTGAAAAAGCCGTCGCGAAGTAGCATTCCATCGTCATCTTGATAGCGCTCGATTTTATGCGTTAACTTCGGATTACATGGCCACAACAGATGAATAAAAACTTTGCTCACGCCTCTTTCACTTGCAATTTAGGAGAATGCACCTTTTTTGAAAAGGAATGTATGCAACCCCATTTTCGATTTTTTCCTGCTTTAAAAATACGCCCCCAAATTAGTCTACGGTTTCCTGATAGATTGATCGTCTTAGTCTTATTTGCGCTGTCGTTTGTTTGGACTGCTGAGGCTGCCACTGCTGCCGAGGAGGTAGTGATTTTCAGTGGTCAATCGGTCGTCGAATACACGGGGAAGGGGAATGCCCTTAAAGATAGTACCCAATCGCCTCCGGGTGGTGGGAAGAGCGTGCGTATCGAGTTTTGGCGCTCACCCCACTCTATAGTCATCGGCCCCAAGCGAGGCGCAGATTCGTTTTCGCCAGCGGGGATTGATTGGGATGCTCAGGATTTGGCTTTCGAATACCAAACCGAAGGAGTTCCGAAAATCCTGTCTCTGAGTATTATGGTTCCCGTTGGTGGAGGGTTGCAGGACGCCGTGGTTTTAAATAACGCGCCGGCTCTCATGAACCTCTCGATCGATGGACGTTGGCACACCGCCGTTGTGAATGTCGATGGTTGGCAAAAGGCATTCAAGGCCGCTCTTGATGCGAAAAAAATCCCCGAAGGCGCATTGGTGGGCGCACGTATCGGCGTAAAAGTCGCGCACAACGGATCGATTAATATTTCAAATCTCCGCGTTGTTCCAAAAAAAGGCGGTTCCAAAATCTCGCCAACACCCGAGTCCAAGCCGCCGCCAGTTTCCTCGCCGCTTGCACAGGCGCCATCTAAGTCCGTCAAGGCTTATAACGTGTCTGCCCAGCCGCAGAAGTTGGAGTCGGCTCAATCCCCTAGGAAAGTGAAAGCCATCGTTCAAAAGGAGGTGCAAAAGCGTCAGTCTGCTTCTATCCAAGCGCCCTCGGTCGCAAAGGTGCTTCAGACCAAGGCCGCGGCAGGTAATGGAACGCCTAATATCACGATCACGAAAAAGTCCCCCGCAAGCTCAGCGCAGGATAAGCTGGATGAGTACAGCAAAGTGAGAGCTATCCCTGATGCAGTGGAGCCCCTGAATCGTGGTTTCTTTTGGTTTAACCACCAGCTGTATACGTTTGTTTTTCGCCCTGTTTCGAAGGTCTATGGCGTCATACCCAAGCAGGCTCGGGCGGTCATTTTCAATGTGTATGACAATGTCGAATTTCCCGTTCGCTTTGTGAATGATCTTTTACAATTAAAATTCAAGCGTGCCGATCTGGAGGCCCGTAAATTTATTGTTAATTCCGTAGCTGGCGTCGGCGGGATCGTGCGGGTGAGCGACCGCATTCCTGCGCTTGCCAATGTCCCACCGGCCGATACTGCGCAGACACTTGCCAAGTGGGGGGTCGGACATGGTTGCTATATCGTGCTTCCTGTTTTTGGGCCGAGCAGTTTGCGCGACACGGTGGGTCTAGTTGGTGACTATGCATTGAGTCCAGTCACATGGGTTTCATTTGGGGGAGTGCCTAGCGCCGTAGCTTTAGCGGTCACCGGTCCGAATTCCGTTCGCAACATGGATGGCAAACTGAACGCCTACGATGCTGCCACACAAAACGCCATCGATCCTTATCAGGCTGTTCGGAGTGGCTATTCCCAGTATCGTGAAAAAGCCGTCGCGAAGTAGCATTCCATCGTCATTCTCATAGTCTCGCTTTTCCTATGAGTTCCGCGTTGCTGCCGCAGGTAAAACTTCGATTGACGTGCGATGGGCGGATTGTAGTCTGCCGCCCATGAAAATGTGGGCCTCGATCGGGTTTTTTCTGATGTTGATTTGTTGCGGGGTGGCTCAGGCTGCAGGCGGGGATGCGGCGAACCTCGTTGACATGAAGGTCGATTGGTCTCTTGCCTGGCTCGCCGATTCGAATGCGTGGGCGACCCTCCTCTTGCTTATCGCTCTGGAATTGGTACTCGGGATCGACAATATTCTTGTCATTACGCTGGCCGTTTCCCGTGTTGAGAGCTCGCAACGCGACAAGGCAAGAATGCTCGGTCTCGCCCTTGCGCTTGTGATGAGGTTGGCGGCCCTTTGTGGAGCCGGTTTGCTCATGAGCATGAGGGAACCCGTCCTGCATATCCATAACTTGGGACTCTCGGTCAAAGATCTCGTGCTGCTTGCGGGGGGACTATTCCTGACTTGGAAGGCCGTTTCCGAAATCCACCACTGTGTTGAAAGGCCAGTAGGGGAAGAGTCCCACGGAGTGCCCAAAGCTGTCGCCACGACATTCAGTGCCGCGATTATTCAGATCGTTATTCTGGATGCCGTGTTTTCGATTGATTCCATTATCACCGCAGTCGGGCTCACTTCATTCATGTGGGTGATTATCTTGGCTGTCCTTCTTTCTTTTATTGCTGTGTTGGCCTTTGCAAAACCGATTGGGGATTTTGTTCTGCGGCATACGGCACTCAAGATCCTTGCGCTCTCCTTCCTCGTCTGTATTGGGATGACATTGATAATGGAAGGCCTCCATAAGCATGTAGAAAAAGAGTATCTCTACTTGCCGATGGGTTTTGCGCTCTTGATCGAGTTGCTTCAGATGCGAGCCAGTCACAATGCCAGTCGGCAATCGAATAAGTCCGCCTGATATCGCGAAGGAAAAGAGTTTGCGAAGCAAGTCCGAGGCGATTAAGTAAAAGTCATCTGTTTTGGAGGGGTGGTAGAGTCGTCTATTGCGCCAGTCTTGAAAACCGTTTACTGCTGTCAATTAAGGCTTTATTGAGGTTATTTGGTCATCCTGAGGCCACCTGAATGATCCCGAATCATCACTTATCTGGCAACAAGTGGCAACAGTTTTTGAG
>CAYRTN010000048.1:0-11160 GCA_964427235.1 uncultured Chthoniobacter sp.
CGGAGTGTTGTCACGTTACGGTAATGGACATCCATTTCCTCCGGAGTTTTGACAAAAATATTACCATCTTGATCGCAAAAGCGGACGCGGACGATCTGGTCGAATGTTTGGACACCCATCGCGCCGGCATTCATGCGGAGCCCTCCGCCGAGGTTGCCAGGTATCCCTTCCATCCATTCAAATCCGGCGATATCAGCATTGCGAGCGAGTGCGCTCAGTTGTTTGAATTTGACGCCTACACCTGCGGTGATTTCTGTTCCGTTCACCTCATGGCGTTGGAATTCCCCGCGCGAAAGATGGGCGACTACGCCAGGGATACCTCCGTCTCGTACCAGTAAGTTCGATCCCCGGCCCATGACCATGAAGGGGATGTCCTCGTCGAAGCAGTATCGAACAAGGTCGGCAAAGCCTTCCTCCGTCTCTGGCTCCACCCAGTATTGCGCGGGGCCCCCGATTCGCATGGTCGTGTGCTTGGAGAGGGGTTCATAGAGGCGAATCGAACCCTCGCGCATGATCTCCTGCAGTTGATCTTTAGTCTGCAGGTCTTTGGCAAGGCGTTTCCCAGCCTCATGGATATTTCCAGCTCCCAAGCTGATAACGAGGTCGCCATCCTCAAGCACGCAGGCCGCCGCTTGGTGGATTTTATTGAAATCGGCAACATGAATGGCTGAGGGGTGTCCGTGTGCGATCATCGCGTCCACAATGGTCTGACCGGAGATGCCTGGAATCGGCTTTTCACTGGCCGGATAAATGTCTGCTACAAAAACATGGTCAGCTAAGTCAAAAGCGCGTCCGAATTCCTCTTTGAGCGCCTGTGTGCGCGTGTAGCGATGAGGTTGAAATATGGCCACGATGCGCTTGTGTCCGCCGGTTCGAGCCGTGGCGAGAGTCGCAGCAATCTCGGTCGGATGGTGCCCGTAGTCGTCGACGATGAGGTTTTTCTCGGACTCGTAAATCACTTCGAATCTTCGTTTGGCTCCACGAAATGTGGCAAGCGAAGCGGCCATCTTATCAAATGGGACGCCGATTTCGTATCCAAGGGCAATGACAGCGAGTGCATTGACTGCATTATGAACGCCAGGAATGTTGAGGGTAATTCTGCCCAGCGTGACGCCCTGACGCTGTACGCTGAATTCGGATTTGAAGTTCGCGGTCTTTAAATCGGTGATTCTGTAAAAAGCGGAATCCGACTGACCGTAGGAGACGGATCGAGGGGCTTTAGCGCAGACTCTCTGTGCGCCCTCATCATCCGCGCAGTAAAAAATATGCCCGCTCGTCTGGGACACCAATTTTGTATAAACGGCGTCAATAGCGCTCAGATCCTTGTAAAAATCAAGATGCTCAGCCTCGATGTTGAGGACAATGGCATGGTGGGGATGGTAGTTGATTAAGGTGCCATCACTCTCGTCGCCTTCGGCTACAAAAAATTCCCCTTCGGAATCCCATCTGGCGTTGGTGCCGAGAATGGGAATTTCGGCACCGACGTAATGGGAGGGCTTAAGTCCTCCGCCTCGCAGTACATGGGCAGCCATCGCTGAAGTGGTCGTTTTTCCATGCATGCCACAAACGATAATGCCCTTGCGGGATGCCATCATGGCTGCAAGCGCATCGGCCCTTCGCGCCATAGGAATTCCAAGCCGGACGGCCTCATCGAATGCCGGATTGCCGGCTTTGATCGCGGAGGAATATAAGACGATCTCCGCATCGATGACGCATTCGGCGGAGTGCGGAGAGTGAAATCTGAGGCCTTTTTTCTTGAGGCGGTCAACTTCGACGGTATCGACTTTGTCTGATCCGCTCACGTGATGTCCTAGTCCGAGAAGAAGGGCGGCGATGCCGCTCATGCCAGATCCAGCGACACCGATCAGGTGGATGCGGCGTGGGGTTCCTGAAGTCAGGTTCGCGCGTAAGTCCTCCGCTTTCACTTCGAGGCCTCCCATACGGCTTTTTCCATCACATCGGCCACATTCGATGCTGCGGCACCTGGAGCTATTTTCCTTGCCGTTGCGGACATTTTGTCTCGCTTGTCGCTATCTTTCAGCAAAGTCGCAATCAGGTTCGCGAAGGTTTCTGGTGAGGCTTCTTTTTCGGCCACCAATTCAGCTGCGCCGGCTTGGGAGTAAATCTCGGCATTGGCTTTCTGGTGGTCGTCCGTCGCAAATGGGTAGGGGATAAGAATCGATGGAAGCCCGAACCTGGAAATCTCACTCAAACTTGAGGCGCCAGCTCGTGAGATGACAAGGTCTGAAGCCGAGTAGGCCTCCTCCATGCGATGATGAAAGGGAGCGACATAATGCGGAATATCGTCCCGCTGGTAATTTGCTGCAGCCAGGCGGTCGTCATTTTTTCCAGTCAGGTGGATGATTTGAATTCCGGAACCGGCAAGAATTGGAGCGCTTTTGAAGAGAAGTTGGTTGATGCCACTGGCTCCTTGACTGCCGCCCGTGACTAAAAGCGTCTGACGTGAGGGGTCGAGTCCAAACACCTTCATTGCTTCTGCCCTTTCGAGGGGGTTGCCAAGGTTCCGGCGGACCGGTGTGCCCGTGTTAATACACTTTGCTGAGGGAAATCGTTGGCGGGTTTCTTCAAAGCCGATCAGGACTGATGTCGCAAATTTCGCGGCGAGGCGGTTGGCGCGACCTGGAATGGCATTCGACTCATGGACAAAGCAAGGCAGGCCCTTCATGCGGGCAGCGAGGATCGGGGCTGTTGAAGTGAATCCCCCCATTCCAAGAACGACTGATGGTCTAAACTTCCGATAAATTTTTTTGCACTGACTGTAACTCTCCCAAAAACGACGGATAAATCCAACGAATGCTGGCGAGACGATGTTGCTAGGCATTCCTATCGAGGGAAGTTTTTCGGCTCGGAATTCGGGATGGTCCCGCAGCGCCGTCGTATCGATTTCCTTTTCCGATACGAAAAGTAAAACCTCGTGCCCGCGTTCGTGAAGTGTCTCGGCTACAGCCAACCCTGGGAATAGATGTCCACCTGTTCCTCCGCAGGCGATGATCGCTCTAAATGGAGAAGGTTGCCTCATGCTCGCGGCTCGATGTGCGGTCGCAGTAGCGTTGGCGCTGAAAGCGATTCAAATGGTTTGCCCTGAAGGTGGATGTTTACAAGCAGTCCAATGAGAGCCAAGCAGACGCAAAGATTGGAGCCTCCATAGCTAATAAAAGGCAGTGGCATGCCTTTGTTAGGCAAAAGGGATGTGGTGACGCCGATATTCACGGCCGCTTGCAGAGTGATCATCACGACCGAACCGAAGCCCAGAAGCATTCCGAATCGATCTTTCGCATTCAACGCCACGAGGGCTCCGCATAGGCATATGCAGAGGTAGGCAGCGACAGTCAGAGCCGTGAATTTCAATCCCAGTTCCTCGCCCACCATCGGAAAAATGAAATCGGTGTGCGCGTAGGGAAGGTAGAGCATTTTTTGCCGTCCTTGTCCGAGGCCCAATCCATCAAAGCCACCTGAACCAAAGGCGATGAGGGCTTGCCATTGCTGGAGTCCTTCGCCGAGGGCGTATTTTTCGGGCTCCATAAATGCCAACAGGCGGCCGTGACGCTCAGATATATTAAATGCCAGAAAGGCGATTCCTGCGAGGCCTGCTCCAATGAGTGTCGCCATCCAGCGTAATGCGGCTCCAGCCACGAACATCACGGCCACAGCAGTTCCTCCGATGAGCGCTGTATTGCCCATGTCAACTTCGAGTAAAATCAGAAGCATCAGCAAACCAAGGATGCACATGGGATAAAGAAGTCCCGTTTTAAAACTATCGAAAGAGATGTCGGTTCTTGAATACCACCAAGCTAGAAAGAAGAGAGCGGCTACCTTGGCGAGTTCGCTGGGCTGAAATGTCATGCCGATCTTGATCCAGCGAGACGATCCGTTGATTCGCATTCCGACGTGGGGAATGAAGCACAGTAAGAGGAGGAAGGCTGCTGCCCCAAAAAAAGCCCACCAATATTTTTGCCATAAATGGTAATCGAGGTAGGCGGCGGCGAATCCGAACAGGGACGCGATCCCCAGCCACATGCATTGACGCTTTACAAAAAAGTATATGTCTCCGTGGCTGTCTTGAGCAAAGGCGCTTGTGCTGAAAAGCATGACCAATCCCAGTGCAATCAGCCCCGCCACCATCAATAGCAGGAGATATATCGCGTTTCTTTGCATTTCTTCGAAGGGGCTCGGTTCCTTAAGGGACTTTAATCGTTTGCCCGATCTTCAACTTACGCGGGTCATCAATGTTGTTCGCCTTCATGAGGGTCTCTTGGGAGACTTTAAGTTTTTTGGCTATTGAAATCGGCGTATCTCCCTTCGCTACGATGTAGCTCGCTGGCGTAGAGGTTGCTTTCTCTGACGCAGCCTCTGTTTTCGCTTGGGGTTTAGCTGATGCGATCTCGGGGGCTTTTACGGGTGGAGCTTTGGCAACGATTGAGGGAGCAGGGGTTGTTTTTTCGACCGTTGGTTTGGCTTCTGTTTCAGCCGTCTTAGGCATGCTTCCCACCGTCAATACCTGTCCCACATGGAGAACGGCTCCTGGTGCGAGTTCGTTGAGCTTTTCGATATTCGCAATGCTCGTGTTCGACTTTGAAGCGATCCGCTTGAGAGTATCTCCAGCGACGACGGTGTATGTTTTTGGAACTGTTGCAGGTTTAGCGGCGACGACTGGCGCGGCTTTGGCTTCAATGGAATCCGCTTCGACTTTTTGTGCGGCGGCGAGAGCTTCCGCTTTGCTTGCGCTTTTCGCTTTCGAATGCTCCTTGAATTGGCTGAAGCCATAAATGCCGCCCACAGCAATAACGTGGAGAACGAGTACAACGAGGAAAGCCTGTGAAAGCTTCATGCCGGGTTCGCTCTCCCCTTCGTATTCATTGATCTCTTCCGCTCTCGATGCGGCACGTGCATGCAGTTTTTTGCGTTGAACGACACGACCGGATGTGCGTTTGGGTGCAGGTTGGGATTTCCAGAATTGCATAGTGTTTTTTATTGGGTGGTTTTTGTTTTTAGTTTTTGAACGAGTGATTTGAAAATATTACCACGCTCCCCGTAATTGCGGAACATGTCGAAGGATGAGGTCCCTGGTGAAAAGAGAACCGCATCTCCTGGCTGAGCCAATTCTGAGGCCAAAGAAACGGCTTCCTCGAGTGTATCCACGGCATGGCATTGGGTTTGCTTCCAAGAAGCGGCTATGCGGTGCCTCATTTCTCCAATCAGAATGGCAGCTCTCGATTTATCATGAACAAGATCGGCGTTTTCGTCGAACTCAAATCCTTTGTCTTTTCCCCCTGCGATGAGGATGAGCGGACGGTTTTGCGAGCGGATTGCCATCTGCATGGCATCGAGATTGGTAGCCTTTGAATCATTGATCCATTTAACGCCATCAAGGTCGCGAACGAATTCGCAGCGATGTACGGGCGGAGTGTAGCTGGCAATGGCTGCTGCCATGGTTTCCAGATCCAGATTGAGAGCCATTCCGATGCCCAGTGCCGCCATGATGTTTTCGGCATTGTGAATCCCGTGGAGGTGGGTTGTCTCTTGATCAATGACAGGATGGTTGCGGAATAGGATCGTCGTGTTCTTTAAGGTAAAATCTGCCACATCGCTTACTGCGCTGAAGGTGATTTTTTTGGCCTCCGTGCTTTGGACTTCAGATTGCGCGTTCACGACCAGAAAATCCTCTGACGTGAGGTTTTTAAAAATCTGCAATTTTGCATCCCGGTATTCCTCCATATTTGCATAGCGGTCGAGATGGTTGGGGCTCAAATTCAGCCACGCGGCGACTTTGGGATGAAATGTTTTTATCGTTTCGAGTTGGAACGAACTGACCTCGAGAACCATCACGTCAAGGTTTTGGCTTTCCCGAACAGCCTTCGCAAAGGGAAGGCCGATATTTCCACTCGCCATGGTTCGGACTCCACATTGCTGAAGAATGTGCGTGCACAGTTCGGTCGTTGTCGTTTTTCCGTTTGTGCCTGTAATTGCAACAACGGGACAGGTGCACTCTTGAAAAGCCAACTCAAGCTCTCCGATAATAGGAATCCCTTTGGAAGCGATGTTTCGTACCAAAGGAACCGCAGGATCAATGCCGGGGCTTAAGATGGCCACATCGTAGTTCGCTGGATCGACGTCGGCTTCTGGGCCGATAAGAATATGTGCTCCGCGTTTTTTGAGTTCCTCTCCTTTGGCTCGAATCGCAGGGGAGTCACATGATTCGCTGATTGTGACTTGAGCGCCTTCTTCCATCAAAAGCGTAGCGGCGGCCTCGCCACTGTGGCCGAGTCCTAGAACTACTGCTTTTTTTCCGCTGTGAATCATTATCGTTAACGCAATTTCAGTGTGGCTAGACCAAGAAGAGCAAAGAGAACCGAGAGAATCCAGAAGCGCACAATCACGGTATTTTCCTTCCATCCGCTTAATTCAAAGTGGTGATGGATGGGTGACATTTTGAAAATCCGCCGACCAGTGAGCTTGAAGCTGGCTACTTGAAGAATGACGGACATGGCTTCGATGACGAAGACCCCGCCGACGATGACAAGAAGGATTTCCTGTTTGCAACAAATGGCGACGGATCCAAGCATGCCGCCGATCGCGAGAGATCCTGTATCGCCCATGAAAACGCGCGCTGGGTGTGCATTCCACCACAAAAAACCAAGGCAGGCACCCAGAAGAGCGATGCACAATACGGCCAGTTCACCGGAGTAGGCGACATAGGGAATTTGAAGGTAAGAAGCCGCTTTGATATTGCCGGCCACATAGACCAGCACGGCGTAGGTGGCGGCTACGGTCGCTGTGCAACCGGTGGCCAATCCGTCAAGTCCATCGGTCAAGTTGACTGCGTTCGATGTTCCGACGATCACCAATAAAAAGAAAATGAAGCTAAACAGGCCCATGCTCGGCAGCAGAGGGTCTTTGATGAAGGGGAAGTAAAGTTGCTGCGCAATCGTAGAAACCTTGGGGTTCAATAGAAGAAACACCGTGAATATTCCTGCCAGTAGGCACTGGAGAGCAAACTTCATTCGGCTGCTGATACCATCGGAGCTTTTTTTGCTCACCTTCAACCAGTCATCGTAGAGGCCGATGCCTCCCATAAAAACTGTGCTGAAAAGCACGAGCCAGACAAAGGGATTTTCGGGCTTGGCCCAAAGAAGCGTGGACACAACGACTGTTCCTATCAGCAGAACGCCGCCCATGGTGGGTGTGCCTTTTTTTGAGCCATGGAGTTCGTGGAGTTTGTGAACTTCGGCTGCCGTCCGGATGGGTTGGCCGAACTTCAATGAAATCAATTTGCGAATGACCAGATTTCCGAAGGCCAAACTCAAAACAAAAGCGGTGATGCCAGCGCAAATGGCGCGAAATGTGATGTAGGAAAAGACATTTAGCGCTTTGAGAATATCGTTGTCGATTCCTCGACTAGAAGCCCATGTGGAAATCTCAGATAGGTAATAAAGCATCAGTTTGGGATATGTTGGAAGAGGGTTTCCATGCGGGCCGAGCGGCTTCCTTTGACAAGAACGATGTCGCCCGGTCTTGCCAGTTGCTCAAGCATGCGTGCGGCAGCGGCGGTTTCCTCGACTTCGTGAATTCGGCTTAGTCCGGATTTTCTTGCAGATTCTGCGATCGCAGAGGCTTCTTTGCCGACAGTGATGAGAATGTCGGCATGTCTTCCAGCGGCAACGCCGGTTCTTTGATATCCCTCTGCGGCGTAGTCACCGAGTTCACCCATTTTACCTAGAACGGCGATGCGACGTCCTTGGCTGCTGATTTGGCGCAATGTATGGAGGGCAGCTTCCATGGAATCGGGATTAGCGTTGTAGGTGTCGTCGAGATAGAGAACGCCACGTAGGGTCTTCTGCTCCAATCTCCCGCCTGTCGGTTTTGCGCGTGAGAGTCCCTTGATAGCTGAGGGGAGGGGGATTCCTAATTCGAGTCCTGCCGCAATGGCGAGAAGGGCGTTTTGAACCATGTGCGCTCCACTAACGGGAATGGAGGCTTCATATTTGGTTCCCTCGTGAGTGATCGTAAATGTGGTCCCTTTTTCTGTGCTTGCGAGGGATTCTGCGACGAGATCGCCTTTTGTGAATCCGACTCGGATGACTTTGGATGGGCTTCGTTTCGCGAGGGATTCTGTTTTGTCATCCTCGCTCACGAGGATCACAGCCCCGCTGGGATTCACACTTTCTGCGAGCATCCCTTTTTCGAGAGCGATCGCATCGCGGGTTTTCATGTGCTCAATGTGGGCAACTCCGATATTAGTGATAATGACGCAATCCGGTTTGATGAGCGCAGCCAGCGGGGCGATTTCACCGGGATGGTTCATTCCGACTTCCCATACAGCGACTTGATCTTCGCTCGTTGCAGTGAGGATAGAAAGTGGGACACCGATGTGATTGTTGAGATTGCCCGCCGTTTTCACGACTTTGAGTCGGCTTCCTAGAACGGCCGCTGTGAAATCCTTTGTGCTGGTTTTTCCGCTGCTACCCGTGATTCCAACGACTTTGAGATTCAGCTTCGAGCGCCATGCGGCGGCCAGTTTTGTCAAAGCGGCCAACCCGTCCTCTACAAGCAAAACAGCGTGCGGAGCAGGAATGGAATGGGCCGCTTCTGCTGAGTCCAGCAAAACGGCCACAGCTCCACGGGCGAGTGCGTCAGAGGCATAGGCGTTACCGTCAAAATTGTCTCCACGTAGAGCGACATAGAGATCTCCTGGCTGGATAGTGCGGGAGTCTTTGCTAATCGTTGATACCAGAAGATCCGGTGAGCCCTGAAGAAGCTTGGCTCCGGCCATTTGGGCGATCTCGTTAAGGGCGGTTTTATCCATTTCTTTGCTCCCCCCCCTTTTTCTCGCTGATGGCACGTGAGGCGATGGCGACATCATCAAAGGCGACTTTGCGATCACTCAACTCCTGATATTTTTCGTGACCCTTGCCAGCGATGAGGACGATGTCCCCAGATTCCGCTAATTGAATGGCGCGATGAATTGCTGATGCCCGATCGGGGATGATTTCGTGGTTTTTTCCACGCAATCCCAACTGCATTTCCTTCAAAATAGCGTCCGGATCTTCGCTGCGGGGATTATCTGAAGTCATGATGACCCAATCAGACAGTTCCTCTGCAGCGGCAGCCATGAGTGGGCGCTTGGAGCGGTCCCTGTCGCCACCGCAGCCGAATACTGTGATCAAGCGCGTGGGTTTGAGTTCCTGTAGAGTGCGAAGCACATTCCGGATGGCATCATCGGTGTGGGCGTAATCCACAAACACCTGAAAATGTCTCTTTGCGGGGACGCGTTCCAACCGGCCCGGAACTTGAGGCGCTGTTGCCAATGCGGCAATCGAGTTTCGTAATTCCACGCCGCAGGCAGTCGCTGCGGCAATAGCGCCCATGGCATTGTAAACATTGAAAAGCCCGATAAGAGGCAAACGAACTAAGTAGCTTTTTCCCCGCGCTTCGAGGGCGAAGGTTGTTCCATTGAGATCGTATCGAATCGAGGTGGCGCGGTAGTCGGCATGGACACCACGACCGATGGTGAGAATTTTGATCTTCTTTGAAAATTGGTCGATGAGTTTCTGACCAAATCGATCGTCTGCATTGATAATGGCGCGCGCTTTTTTATTTTTCTGATGAGCGAGGGACTCAAAGAGGAGTGCTTTTGCTTCGTAGTAAGCATCCATCGATCCGTGATAATCGAGGTGGTCCTGCGTGAGATTTGTGAAAATCGCGGCATCAAATTCGATCCCTCGAACCCGATCTTGAACGAGAGCATGGCTTGACACTTCCATTGCCACGGCGCGGCTTCCGCTATCGATCATGGCTCCCATCAGCGATTGGAGATCGATTGATTCGGGAGTGGTATGCGGTGCGGGTACCTCGCTGTCGCCAACAATGTATTTCACCGTCCCCACGAGACCGCATCGCATGTAGGCAGCATCCAGGAGATGTTTTACTAGAAAAGCGATAGTTGTTTTTCCATTCGTACCTGTGATGCCGACCGTTTTCAGGCTGAGCGAGGGCTGGCTATGGAATGCGGCTGCGATGTCGGCCATGGCTTTTCTGGCATCGGATACGAGCACTAGCGGGCAATCGCTTTGGTCGATGGATTTTTCAGCAACGATGGCAGCAGCCCCCTTTTCAGCGGCCTGTGCGGCAAATGCGGCTCCATCGTTGTTTTTTCCTGGGAGAGCAAAGAAAAGACATCCCTTTTCGGCTTTGCGCGAGTCGTAACAAAGGGATGTGATCTCGGGGTCGGCGAGCCCTTGTGGGATTTCTGAAGATTTAAGAAGGGCGGTGAGTCGCATATGGCTTTTTAGTGGGTGGCCTCGTTCAATGTTTCGGCCTTAGCCATGGGCATGTCTTGCAATGGAATTGGGGGAAGTGTCGGAGTCAGGTCAAAGTGGCGAGCGGCCTTCTCGCCGACGCGCGAAAAGACGGGAGCGGCGATCTGTCCGCCGTAATTCAAATTCGAAGCGATTTTGGCATCATCCACCATGATCAGGCAAACAAAGCGCGGATCCTCGGCGGGCATGAATCCCACAAATGAAACCACGTATTTTCCAGCTGCATAGCCGCCCTTGGCGCTCACCTTTTGGGCTGTGCCGGTCTTTCCAGCCACCTCAAAGCCATTCACTCGAGCATAAGTGGCTGTACCGCCAGGTTGGGTCACGCCAACGAGTGCATCGGCGATAAAGCGGGCCGTTTTTTCAGGAACAACTTCACGTACAACCTTCGGAGCTTTCTCAAGAATCTTTGTGCCATCTAGGTCTTCCACCGACTTAATGATATGCGGGGCCATCAGGTGTCCCCCATTGGCAATGACGGACATGCCCATCGTGATTTGGAGCGGAGTGACAGCTACGGACTGCCCCATGGGCATGCGAGTGATCGTGAGTTTGTCCCATCGGGCCGGTGGGTGAACGAGGCCGCAGATTTCACCAGGAAGCTCAATTCCGTGGCGGTCGCCGAAACCAAATTTCCGCACATACTCGTAGTATTTATCGCCTCCCATGAGCATGGCCATCTTTGCGGAGCCGATATTCGAGGATTTGACCAAGATCTCATGAACGTTCATGTCCCCGTAGCCGTGGTGATCTTTCAAAATCTTTCCACCATAGAGGAAGCGGCCATTTTCGCAAAAAATGCTGGTCTTTTCGTTCACGGTGC
>CAYRTN010000049.1:0-732 GCA_964427235.1 uncultured Chthoniobacter sp.
TACAGTTGCCGCTCCTACTTGTCTTACAGTAAAATTAATATCTAGTTTCCAATGCTTGTTAGTAGCAGTATTCATTGCTATTGCTCCTGTGTCTGCTAGTAATGTTCCTGAAGCAGTCCTAACTCTAATGTGTAAAGTAGCTGTATTTACAGAAGATAAGTGACCTATTAATACTCCACTAAAGCTATCACCTACTTGAAATCCATTTGCAGGAATTGTAAGAGTTCCTAGCCCACCATCTAATAAGCTACTCTCAACAGCAGTAGCTGTTACGGGCGTACTAGAATTTGTTTGGGTATAGAGCCTTGACAAGTAACCATTTGGATTACTAGCGTAACTATCTATGTAGATACTAGTGCTCACTATATGATTGAGATAATTAGTAATTCTCCACCTGCTCCTGTAGCGTTATAAGATACAGAACCTAGTGTATTGTTAATTGCTCCCGCATCAAAGTTCATTGTTTCACCAGGCTTTAACGTAACACCACCAACGGTTGCATTAATGGTTCCTACATTAGCAAATGACATTGAGTATCTACCGGCTGGTATAGTACCCGATAATCCTGCAGGTCTAAGGAATGTTGGAGTTCTTTGCACTCCAGTTCCCCCATCTACAGTAATGGAGTTACCTCCATCCTGGATGTTTACTGCTGATGCACCTGCAGCGTTTACTACAGTTACATCAATGCCTGCAAGGACATTGTTAATAATGCTTTGTAGTCCTTGTAAT
>CAYRTN010000049.1:787-1163 GCA_964427235.1 uncultured Chthoniobacter sp.
CCGTTACCTAGTGACATAGTTTTATAATTTTTTAAGCTTGCTTTGGAGCATCCTGAGGGTTTGCATAAAGTGCTAACTTAGCACGTGTATCAGGTTCTACCTTATCCTCATAGCAGGTTGGTTTATTACCTGGTTTAGGAGTACTACATCCTGCAGATTTCATACCGGGTATACTGTTATAATATTCTTCTAATGATCCTTTTCTTAGTGACATATGTTTAAGTTTTATTAGTTATAGTAAGCTAGTACTTGGTCAGACATGAACTCAATGTCTATATATGCTTTACCTTCCCAAGATGCTCCGGCAGTTGCTACAATAGACACAAAGTAATCGTTAGGTGAAGCTATTGTATTATCAAGTACAATGGTAGCAAAT
>CAYRTN010000049.1:1173-5412 GCA_964427235.1 uncultured Chthoniobacter sp.
TGTTCCCGCTGGCTTGATCACGAACATATGCGTTTACAGCAAACTTACCGGATACTTGATCATACGTGTTAACATTTGCACCTATTACACTAGCATCATTAATTAATGCAAGCTTGCTGTCTCCAGAAATAACACCTATTAAGTATGAATAAGTACTGGTACCCGGTGCGCTAAAGTTTGCAATACCACCTAGTTTATAAGTATTAAATGTAGTGCCCCAAGCATCTGTAATAGTATCAGGTAATGATATAAAATCACTTTGTACTTGTGGTGATAATAAACCAGTTGTATAGTTCATTTGAGTACCTGCAGTAGAGGCTACATATGCAGCAAAATCTTCCACAGTCATACCATAAGACTGGTACTTGTCTCCGCGCTTAGCGAAAGTTACATTGTTACCAATAACTAAAAGATCCTGAGCAGGATCCTGTACTGTAGTTTTTACTAGTTTGTTTTTGAGTAGGTATACCCAGTTTAAGATATCCATTGTTTATTGTTTATTTACTGTTATTTCATAGTAACTTATTACAGCTGATTCCCCTGTGGTAAAGTTCAAAAAAGAAAATACAAAGTATTGATCTTGTGCCCAGTTTATATTATATGTAGAAACTGGTAGGCTAGTAACTGCGTCATCATCAACAGCACCTCCATTATAAGTGATGACCTCAGTAGAAGCATTTGGTTTTACAACAAGGGTTCTTGATAACTGTCCATATAGTCCATTAGTACCTAGGGCAACAACAGCAACATTATTACCACCATAACCATTTGCAGAATTTACGCTTACAAACATACTAGTAGCTGCTGCGGCACTTGGTTTTCTAGCACGTACTCTTACAAATATACTATCCCCTGGAGCTACTGTATTAGCGGGTATAAGTACGCTTGTGGATTTAGTTGCAGCGGTAGTACCTGTTACAACAGTACCATCTGCTCTACTAATAAACTGTGGATTTTTAAATGACGCTCCAAGGTCTTCTATTGACATAGCATAGTTTTGGTAAAGGTCACCACGTTTAGAGGTTCCCACCTTAGCACCAAATACCATAAGGTCTTTATCACTACTAGGTGTAGTACGTACAAACTTATTTTTAGCTAAGTATAACCAGTTAAGGATATCCATGTTAGTTATTTATTGTATAAAGTTCAAAATATACGTATAAATCACCATCCCAGTTATTAGCACCGGCTACTGCAGGATTAGCATTATAAAGATTGAACTCTAATCCAGTTGCAGCCCCTACAGCAATTAAGTGTGGAATAGCATTATCTGTTATAGCGTTTTTGTAATATACAGAGTATTGTACATATACATTATCTCTATTGCCTACCGTAAGATCTAAATCTAAATTATCAATAGTGAAAGATACTGAAGTAGCATAAGCTACACCGGGAGTTAAAGGAGCAGATGATCCCATACCTGTAATATCAATAATACCACGAGCAGTATTTACTGTTACAGTACTAGTAGCTGTAATATCTAACTCATAATGAGCTGTGGCAGCAATGAGCCCTGATCCAAGAAAATCTTGTGCAGTCATTGCGTAGTTCTGATATTTATCACCACGTTTTTGAAATCCTACATCTGCTCCAAGTACAATAAGGTCAGTAGCAGGGTTTTCAATAGTTGTTCTTGTGAATTTGTTTTTAACAAGATAAAGCCAGTTTAGAATGTCCATGATTAGATTAGATTAATGGATTAGTATATAATATAATATAAGAAGACTTGTTTAGATATCCAAATTATAACTGGACATATACATCTGTAATGTACCAGCTATTTACTGGATCTGGATTTGATACTACTGTAACAGCACCTGGAGTTCCTGTAGTACCTAAAGCTTCTAAGGTTATATCAGGTAATGCGCCTGCATCTAACTGAACTCCTAACACAGGTTGTACTATGTAGTCATCTGGCGTAACATTCTTAATCATTACTGTTTGACCATTCAAACTATTAGTGGATGGTAGATAAACTGTAGGACTTATGCCCGTAGTAGCACCGGTTAAGAAAACATATGTAAGATAGCTTGTAAACTGAGCACAGCTTAATGAGTATTCCGTAATACCTAATGTATCAAAGTCTAATACAATTACATTAGGTGCACCTGTAGGTCTTGATTCCGGGTCAGGTGTTCTAAATATATTCTCCGCAAAAAAGTTGTTAGGTTGTTGCGCCATTACTTAAGTCTTTTATTGTTTCCTTTTCCGTTACGAGCGCGGTTGGTAGATTTAGATTCTTTAACTAATTTACCCGCACTTGTATGAGACATATCTTTACCGTCACCGTTTCCGTAGGTTTTGGCCTTACGATTAGCGCGGTTTAAACCTTCTCTGTAGTTAACTCTTGCAGGATCAGAATGATACTCCTTGTTATAGGCATTCTTCTTAGCTCTTGCTTCTGGGTTAGCAGCAAAGTATTTTGCAGACGTAGATTTACCTGTGGATTTTCCGGCAAGTTTATTCCTCATATACCAAAGATACAATAATTTTAGGAGCGACCAAAGAAAAATAGGCGTAAAAGGAAGTAGGGTCTACATTACGAGCGCGATCCTATCCCAAGATAAAAAGCGTTTGTAGTAAGTAGACCCTACAGTTAAGGTACTTCTTAGTAAACGATTGCTACAGAATGATCTAGGACCATCATGTAGTCAGCATCATCTAAGCGAACTAATTCAGCATTAGCTAACATACTCGCGTTAATGTAAACCTCATCGTTAGGTTTAATATCTACGACCTCAGTACCTACTGCAAATACAGTAAGGCGAGTCCATTTGGTCATAAGCTCTTTATCTAACTCTGCCTGAACCTCAGGAGTAATCTCGATAAGAGACTTTGTTTCAGATACCGGCTTGGTAACTAAGATGCGTTTACCGCGTAATTCTTTAAATGCTGACATATGTTTATTGGTTTAGCTGTGACAAATATATACAAGAATTTGTTACGGGCAAGAATTTTTTTTATGCTCCCGCCATTCCATATAGAATCCAACAGCTACTATAAGGTTCATACCTATAGAAGAAAGTATCTCTACTAGATCATCATACACATTAAGACTAAGATGAATATGGCCGACTGTCCAGAAAGGAATAGCCAGGTTAGAAGAAATCCACCGTAGGGTATAGGTAATAAACTGCAGCATCTCGTAACAAATATAGCGTAAAATTGTTACCACACTAAAGTATGGTATAACAGTCAAAACCCCCAGTTTTTCTAGTTAATGCATAGTATACCATACTATAATGTGGTTTATAAGAAACAAAAAACCTGGTTCTTATACCCTGTAAGGGATGTTATCATACATAGAGAGCATGTCCTGTACCTCTCCGGGTACGTTTTGTAGTAAGGATATCAGGATAAACCTGGCACCATTGATATGAAATAGATGTGGTTAATAACATCTGTCCCATATATAATAGAAATCTGGGACCAGAGTCTGTCACAAATTTAGCAAACTTTTGTGACAAGCTTGGTGGGTACTGGAGGGGTACTTGTACGGTTACTTGTGCGGTACTTAGTCGCAAGTATAGTAGACTTTTGCGACAGCTATTGTGGAAAATAATCACCAGAATCAGGCTTATTGTGGAAAATAATCCCCAACCCCCTTTGCCAAACACGGAAGTAAAATGTAGCCAAACTCGGAAGTTCTCCGAATTACTGCATGAATTTTTACAGAAATTACATGCTCCGGCATATAGTAATCCGATATACGGCATATCTATACGTAGGGGACATATAAGAATGTCAAGTTTATTACACAAAAAACTGGACAAATATACCCCCGGTAGTAAGGTTTGGCGGGACACCCCCGGGGTCTACCTAGGGACAAACTTACCACATGGTGTAGGGGATTTATACTATAAGAGGCGATGTAGTTTACAGATTTTTACTATGGGAGAGGATGTAGGGGATCCTTAATGATTTTGCCCCGGCTTGAAAAATTCTTGGGGTGTACCCCCTAGCAAAGCAAAAGCAGTTTATAAATCTGTTCCGTATTCTTTATTTTTTTAGAGTAGCAAAAAGAAGTTGCATAGGCCATTGCCCTTCCTTGCTTTAATTAACATCCTATGGCAAAATCTGCAAAGGCGACAAGTGTTTCCGCCACCTTCGGGTACGACACTATGAATGTAATGGGCTTCAACCTATTCACTGTTAAGTTGCGCGTTAAGCAATTCGATTTACTTCGTTGCTTCATCGAGCATAAGCGTCACGATGCTAATGGGCATCTTATAGGTCTAC
>CAYRTN010000049.1:5422-7081 GCA_964427235.1 uncultured Chthoniobacter sp.
TTCCCGAATAGCAAAATGCATCACCATCGCCATATTGATCATTCTTTGAATAGAAAAAATCTGAAATGTCCTCTAATTCTGGAAAAATCTCGCCACCTGAAACTACCTCGTTAAGCAATTCGATTTGCTTCGTTGCTTCATCGAGCATAAACGCGATAACGACGATAATTTGCGTATGAACCTTCGTCCTCGACTTGTCGAGAGCAAGACAGGTAAGGTGTATGCTTATTACGAGTATGCGACGACTGTGTTTGACGCAGTACAGGCTGTTAAGGAATCTATTAACGCTGCGAGAGCAGACGTTAAGGAGACCGAAGCAACGCGTCTGCGTTTGAACAATCCGTGGTACGAGCCGATTCACATCGCTGCGATTAGGGAGAAGTTGCAACGGAAAGAGTCTCGTGTCTACAATTGGGCATCGAGCGACGACACGGACGACTTGCCATTCTAATGGCAGACGTTAACTAACTGAAAAGGGTAGACCAATAATATGGTTTGCCCTTTTCTTTTTTAAGTTAAATCGGTTGACTATAACTAACCGATACGATAACTAATCTTCACCGATATGTATCAAGTAATTTGGGACCTCTTCGTAACAGAGTATGGTCGTCAGCCTAACTCTGTAGAAGAGTTGGAAGCGTATTCAGAACTTGCTGAATAAGCAAACAGGTTGACGAGATACCTGTATACAAACTCGTCCCTTATGCAAGGTTGCAATGCATAGCCTGTAACGTAGAGCGTTACTCACGAAGGGTGGCTGATAAGCCCTTCTCTTTTTTAATTAATAACACCTATATGAAAACATTGTTGAATTTCTTTAGAGCCGTTGGGATAACCGCTCTAATCTATGTTACTATCATCGTGACACCTGCTTTAATCGGGTCCATACTATTTGGAAATTGGGATATCTATCTCAACTGTATTATGTCACCTGAATATATGGCTATACTCTCTTTCGTAGCCATATTAGTAATACTGATATTTTGGTCTGTGGAAGCAGATGATTAAGAGTCCAAGTCCTGATAACATAGGACCGAAGCGGTAGGCGTCACCTATAACAAGGCGTCAAGAGAAGGGTTTAGGCCCTTTTCTTTTTTAATTAATAAATCCAATACCTATGGAAAAGAAAATTTGGGTCACAGAAGACCAAGCGTTAGCACAAGACATTCCTTTAAATGATTTGGTTAAAGCCAAAGAAGATGAAGGCTATGTGGTTACAAGCCGTCATAAACACGAAGCCGTTGGCATCGTAGTAGTGATGAATCACCGTAACTATATGGATAAACCATTAAGCCACCGAGATTACCTTGAGAAGGGTAAGCGTGGCCTATAGCGTATATCATAGGTGAAGACAGTAGGGCGGGCCGTAATGGCTCGTCTTATCGTTTACTCCGGTTCCTCGGCCTCAGTCCTGTATCCTATTCCTCGACTGCTTGACCAAGGACTGTTCTCTTATTATTTATTCTATGTACGCGACGGCTGATGCTTCGGCATAACGGGGGGTTACTATCATCAATACTCGTCCTCCTGCCGTCCTACTACCGCTACGTACTTTTTATTTTCATTGCCCTTTCTTGATTGAATTAATAACCCCTTAAACCTCACAAAATGAGCGAGAACAAACAAGTGTTAAGAGTTGCGAAGCGACCAACAGGACCT
>CAYRTN010000049.1:7158-10399 GCA_964427235.1 uncultured Chthoniobacter sp.
CCGTTGAACAATATAAACAAGATAGCCTCGATGCGGGCCATCAGCCTATATTCGACGACGGCGAAGGAGATTTGTCCACAGGGACGGGCTTGCAACTTTTGCGTACTTCACAATTCGTGCCTGCGGGTTGCGATATGAAACGCATAATCGTTACCGATAAGGCAACGGGAGCAAAGAAACCTGTATGGACCAAGGCCGACGAGTTGTGGGTCGAAATCAACGAAGCCAAGAAGGCGGGATATGATTCCGATGCCGAAGACTTAATCGTGCAACGCGACAAGTTGGCTAATGCCCGTAAGGCAGAGATTGCCAAGATTATGGCGACGGTAACTGTTGGCGAGAGCGGAGCAGTTAACGATGCTGACGACGACATCGACCCATTTGCGTAACCCTATGCAAGTACCTGAAAACAACCTTAACCGGTTGTTTTCTTTTTTTCCTCGGCACAATTCCTCGGTACGATTCCTCGATAACTAACAAGGGGACTGTTCCTCTATTTTTTATTACGACTATAGCGAGACTGGCAAGGATTTACTATCATCGTACCTATCCGACATCCTGCCGCGATCAAGCTAAACGGTTTTCCTACGGCACAAAGTGCGATTCGTCCATCGGTGAAACACCAGTGTTTACGGGAAATCTTCTATTTTTACTACCGCTGTTACTGTACTCTTTATTTCTCTTGCCCTTTCCTCTTTTCCCGTTCGCTTCGCTTGTCGATTCAACGTGGGAACAATTTTATATAAACCTCTAAACAAGTAGTAATGAAAATTAACTATCTAAACAGCTACCCTAAGCGTGGCAAAAACAACAAAATGGTTGACGTATTCGTATATGGCGTCGATGGGACTGATGAGCAACTAGCTGAATATAAGCGAGTTAAGGCTGAACAGTATAGAGAAGATAAGGATACCGGCGTTCCTTTGTTCTTCAGTTTAAACTATGTCGGAGAGATTTGTCCGTTGATCATTACTAGTAACGGTAATGTGGTAGCGGATACAAGTGTGATGCGCAAAGCGGCTAACTTGGTAGCAAATAACGACTTCTTGAAGGATCAAGTAAGTACAGCTGTCATGGATATGCTCGGTTTAGCTAACAGCGGGATGGGAACAGCCCGTAAAGCAGTTAAGGTAGAAGATAAGGTAGAAGATGATGCGGATTTGAATCCATTTAAGGATTAATCAGAGAGGTAGAGAAGGGGACAGAAAACCTGTCGCTTGTATCTAACTAACTGATTATCAGTAAAAAACATAGGTAAATTGTGGAAGGATATAGCAATAGACTATATGCTTTGTGCAGGTAGGTTGTTAATTTAACTACTGCTGTATTCCTTCCACGATACCTATTCATCATCTATTCACCTATTAAACCTATTGTCTTATGCTACTTAAGAAGAAGACCTTTATTGTTTCTACTTATAATAACTACGAGTGGATAACTACCCGAGATTCTTATTCTGTTCTATTCCTTATGTTGGAGTATTATAGGAAAGGCTACCGAGTATGGGATTATCCGATGTGGTTAGCCAAGTTAGTCTATAAGACTACGGGTAAGGGTATAATGAAAGGGAGAACCGCGATGTTTGAACTGTATGTACCAGGAAGCGATCAGATAACTTATCATTCACCTTATAACGATTTCCGATGAGTAAATTTATCAGCGACAACGAAAGGAACCTTAATCTATTTGAGAGACTTAAGGGTAGATTACCACAGAATGGCGCAGAGTTCGCTACCTTCTGTGAGTATGTAAGTAAGGCAAGTATCTCTTCCCGTGGTGGCAATATAGAAGATTCCTTTATGGAAGATGCTATCCGCCATATGGAAGAAGAATACCGCAGTCTCGGTGAAGCCGACTTTTGGGACGGAGATGAGTCCGATAGGATTCAGTATTAACATTGTTACGACGGTCCCGAAACGAATACAACAGTCTAAGTCTAAAGGACAATGTGGTAATCGTCGTAACATACCTATTGTAAAGGGAAGAATGTTAACAGCACTATATAAAACTATGGTAAGTTAAATGCATTCTGTATCTTTACAACCACTGATTATCTGAAGATGTAGATAACAATTCTACCAGGGCTTCGTTGCCGTGTCTTCTAAATCTAGGATATTAGATAATCAGTTATGTCTTATGTTAGTGAAGGATAGTTCAGCACTATTAAAACTACAATAATAAGGTTAAACACTATTCTGTTTAGCATAAGATAACCGCACATTAAAGAATGATACAGCACTGTAAAACACAAATACAATGCTAATGGTTGGGACTTAATCCATACCAAAGAGACGGTAGGCCACAACATGTTGAATTGTTAGGCTCTCTCATTCTGTCGTATGTGCAAAGCCTAGTAGCGATACTAGTGGCCTGCCACTCTAAATTAAATGTTTAACCAAAACCTTTTTACCTATGGACGCTTTTACAAATGCGATGTTTTCTAACGACAGTCTTACCAATAACGGCGCAGTTACTCATAGTACTGCAGGTAATTTCTGTATTGACCTGTTCTTTATAGCAGGTGCGAGCCGTACGATGTCTGAACAAGATATCTTATTAGCATTCAGTCGTGCTTATCAAGAAGATAAGTTAACTGCTATTAAGATTCTCTTTTGGGCAAGAGATGCACGTGGTGGTGCAGGAGAGAAGCGATTCTTTCAATTGATAATGAGAAGTCTTTTAGTATTAGACCAGGAAGTATATGACCAAGTGGCTATACATATTCCAACGTTTGGATATTGGAAGGATATCTTTATCATCGAAAGACCTACAGAAGATACTCTCAATTGGTTGTTGCATCAACTAAGAGAGAATGAGAATGCTAATCTATTAGCCAAATGGTTCCCGCGTAAGGGGGAATGGTTTGTTGCTATGCATAAGTATCTCAAGCTATCGGCCGGTACATTCAGACGTAAGCTTGCAAGTATGTCTAATACTGTGGAGCAGAAGATGTGTGCTAACGAATGGGAGACCATAGTATATAGCAAAGTACCTTCTGTTGCAGGTAAGACATATTCCAAGACTTTTCATAAGCACGATGGTATAAGATATCAGTCTTATATCAGCGATGTTATGGAAGGTAAGGAGAAGATGAATGCTTCAGTATTATTTCCAAGTGATCTTGTTAACAAGATTACAAATATAAATTGGGGTGAAGAAGACGACGCAAGAGCATATAATGCTATGTGGAAGTCTCTCCCTAACTTTATGGAAGGATGTACTGAACGTATCTTACCTGTCT
>CAYRTN010000049.1:10409-10802 GCA_964427235.1 uncultured Chthoniobacter sp.
TGTGATGTATCAGGTAGTATGATGGGCACACCTATGGATGTATCTATAGGTTTAGGTCTGTATATCTCTGAACGTAACGAAGGTCCTTTCAAGGATTTAGTACTGACGTTTAGCGAGAGCCCACAGTTCCATATGATACACGGTACTACTCTTTCAGAGAGAGTAGTTAGCCTACGTCAAGCGGATTGGGGTATGAATACTGACCTAACCAAGACATTTACTGTGTTACTTAAACGTGCAGTTGACGGTAATGTAGCACAGGAAGATATGCCAACCAAGTTACTGATTATCAGTGATATGGAGTTTGACCAAGCCGCAGGTAGACATACTAACTTTGATGCAATCAAGGGTTTATATGAAGCATGTGGTTATGAGATGCCAGGCATAATCTTT
>CAYRTN010000050.1:0-10696 GCA_964427235.1 uncultured Chthoniobacter sp.
TGCCCGAGCACGCGAACTCGTTTCCCACCGGACTCAAGGCCGCCCTCCGCGAAGATGCGGACATCGTTCTGGTGGGTGAGATGCGCGATCTGGAGACCATCGCCCTCGCCCTCACGGCGGCAGAAACAGGGCTCTTGGTATTTGGAACACTCCACACGAACAATGCGCGGAAGACCGTAGATCGCATGATCGATGTCTTCCCCAGCGACCAGCAATCCCAAGTCCGGACCATGCTCGCGGCTTCACTTCGAGGGGTCATTGCCCAGATTCTGATGAAGCGGCAGGACGGCAGCGGACGCGTCGCCGTGAATGAGATCCTCATGGTCAATGGCGCCGTCTCCGCGATCATTCGTGAAGGCGCGACCCAGAAGTTGCAGGACGCCATCGTTGGCGGAAAAAGCCAAGGCATGCAATTTATGGACGATGCCATTTGGGAACAACTTCTCGCGGGAGTCGTGTCGCCCAACGAGGCATACATGAAGGCGATCGACAAATCGCGGTTCCTTCCCTTCCTGCCTCCCGAGGATGCCGCTCTGGCGAATGCCGCCGGCGGATCCGCAGAGAATCCGGCCGAAGCAGCCAAACAGGGCCGTTCAACTGCTGGGAAAGGCCATTAAAAAACCGACGCTTCCCCGAGGGTTAATTTCTACTTTCGCAACGAGGGATTTGCGACGAAGGTAGACGCATGAGAGCGCTTATTATTTCCATCTTGGTGGCGATCTCGCTTGGCGGCTGCGCATCCATGGAGTTAGCACGGAGAGAAAACACGGAAAACCTGCTATCGGCGGCAGGCTTTGAAATCATTCCTGCTAACTCGCCCGAGCGTCAAAAGTCTCTGTCCGCCCTCATTCCTTTCACAATTGTGCGGAATTGGAATGGCGATGAAGTCCGATACGCCTACGCCGATCCGGAACAAAATATCCTCTATTCCGGAAATCAGGGCGCCTACGCGAAATACCAGCAGTTCCGTTTGCAGCAACAAATCGCAAATGCCAATATGCACGCAGCCCAGCTAAATATGAACGCCGCGAACCAATGGAACGACTGGGCCTGCTGGGGACCGCCCGTCATCATTCCCCAGCCGCGCCAGTTTCCCTGCCACTGAGTTGGGCGGGAAAATGATTCGACGCGACGCGCCCGATTGGTGAAGATTTGGGACTAATGGCCCTATTAAAAGACAGAGCATTGGAGCGCCTCAGTGATGCCCGTAAAGCCGGACGCCTCGCGCACGCGTATTTGCTCGCGGGTCCTCCCGGATGCGGAAAGGCTTGGCTGGCCATGGAGCTCGCCGGAATGATTCTCGGCTTTAATCCCAGTGAAACGACGTCCCATGCCGACTTGTATCAAGTCGCTCCAGAATCAAAGTCCCGCCGGATCGTCACGGACCAGATCCGCTCCCTCGAGCACGCCCTGCAAATGAAACCCCTGCTCGGCATTCACAAAGTGGCGATCTTGCATGATGCCGACCGCATGCAACCGCAGGCGGCAAATGCCTTCCTGAAAACACTCGAGGAACCACCCGAGGGTTGCCACATTTTGCTTACGACCACGCTCCGCGATGCCGTTCTCACGACAATCCTCTCTCGCTGCATCACAGTGCCGCTCCTATCGCCCACCGGCAGCATCCAAGACGCCAAAAACGACGAGGTCGCCGAGGCCTTCGTGGCCGCCCTGCTTCAAAAAGGCGGCCCTGACGCCGGCGCTGCCCTACGTTTTACGAAATTTTTCCAAGGCCAAGTGAGCGCCCTTCGCGAACATGTGACTGGGGAACTCGATGGCGAACTTAAAGACCAGATCAAACACTACCGCGACTCCATGGACAAATCGTGGAAGGACACGCGCGAGGATCAAATCAAAGCTCAAAGCGAGGCGATGGTCGTCCGCGAGCGTCAACGCCTCCTCACGGCGATCAGCGAAGTCCTCGCCAGCGCCCTCCGTCACCATGTCCTGCCAGACTCGAATTGCCCCCCGAATATCCAACGTCTCGCGGCTAGCAACGACACAAAATTACTCCTCAAGCGACTCGACGCCCTCGACCGAACCCGACGCCTGCTCTCCGCCGGAGTTCAAGAGTCGCTTGCACTTGAGAGCGGATTTCTCCAAATGATTGCCCCATTATGAAGCGACTTGTTATCAAACTTGGCACCGGCGTCCTTTCCACACCCGCAGGAAAATCTCTCGACTCTTCGCAGTTCACACGGATTTCAGCAGAGATCGCTGCACTCCAAGCGGCGGGCTACTCCTGCATTCTTGTCAGCAGCGCCGCCATCGCCGCCGGCGTTCGGATTATGCACCTTAAGCAACGTCCAACTGATCTCCCAGGGAAGCAGGCTTGCGCCGCAGCTGGACAACCTGAGCTGATGCGACTCTACGCCACCTCGTTTCGCAAGCACGACCTTAGCGTCGCGCAGTTACTCCTCACGCATGGGGACATCGACAGCCTCATGCATCGCGAAAATGCACGGAACACTCTCGACTGCCTCCTCGAGCACGGAGTCATTCCGATCATCAACGAAAATGATTCCGTCGCCGTGGAAGAGTTGCGATTTGGCGATAACGACCGCCTCTCCGCCGAGGTTGCCGTTCTCGCCCAAGCCGACCATTTGATCATCCTCACGAGCGTGGACGGCCTCCAAGACGAGGACGGAAACCGGGTAAAAAAAGTTCAGGATATAGCGAAGGCCTTCCGCCTTGTTCGTTCCGACAAGGGCGAGGAATCGGTCGGCGGCATGAAAACCAAGCTCGAGGCGGTGCGCAAGGCCTCCTCAGCTGGCATACCAGCCCACATTCTCGACGGCCGCAAGGCTGGGCAAATCGAAGCCGCTCTCAAGGGCAAGGACGTAGGCACATCGTTTCCTATTCGGCACAACTCGATCCGATCATGAAATTGCTAGGAGTCACGCTTGCCATAGCCCGAAACACATTTACGGAGCTCGTTCGCCAGAAGGTCTTTTATTTTCTCCTGATCTTCGCCCTCCTCGTAATCGGAAATTCGGCCTTCATGGCAAAATTCTCCTTCCAAGAACAATTCCAAATGCTGAAGGATATTTCGCTCGGCGCGATGTCCGTTTTTGGATCGATCATCGCCATTCTGGCCACGGCCAACTTCCTCCCAAAGGATATGGAGGACAGAACGATCTACACCATCCTGGCCAAGCCAGTCCCGCGTTTCAGCTACCTTCTTGGCAAGCTCTGCGGCATTTTTAGCTTGCTGGCCGTGTCGATTCTTTTGATGTCCGCGTTATTTCTAGCTGTCCTCTGGATCCGTGAAGGCACAGTCCTCGCCGAGACTCGGGCCCAACTCCAAGGCGGCTCGGCGGAGGAAATCGCTGCCGCCGTCAAGGAGGTGACCAACGCGACATTTAATATCAACCTGATCCCCGGCATCGTGGTGATTTTTTTGAAGTCCGCCCTACTCGCCTCGCTCACACTCTTTCTCTCTACGTTTGCGACCTCTTCGATATTCACGATCCTCATGGCGACCGCCCTCTATTTCATCGGTCACCTCCAGTCCACCGCGAGAGAATACTGGCTTGCTGGAGTCGATGTTCAGTGGTGGTCCCGAATACTGGCGGCGCTCGTCTCCCTCCTCTTCCCCGACTTGCAGGCCTTTAATCTCACAGACGACATCATCGCTGGCGCGGTTGTACCAATGGGGCTTTTTGCAGGAACAGTCGGGCTCGGATTCCTTTATATCTCCGTCTATTTCTCGCTGTCGGCACTGGTCTTTTCAGGTCGCGAGCTATGAACTGGCGCAAGACTTCCGCGCTTGCGCTTGTTTTTCTTTTCGGCGCGGCCATTCTGCCGATTCAATCCCGACTGGACACCGCGGCCCGAACTGCCCATTTCCGTAAAACCGCCCTCGACCTCAACCTCCGCGAGCGCATCGGCCAAGCCGGATTTCTAGCTGCATTGAGCGGTTTCCGTTCCCCACTGGCTGCCATTCTTTGGATCCAAGCCCACACCGCTTGGGAAAATACCGAGTGGGGCCGGATGGCTGGCATATTCGATACCGTGACGACCCTTCAACCCCGCTCCATCCTTTATTGGGACATGGCGGCTTGGCACATGGCTTGGAATGCCGCTGTTGCAGCCATGCAAAATGAAAAGCAACCCAGCGAAGCTCTCCGCATTCGCGCCCAGCGTGAGTATTTCCGCCTCGGCCGTGATTTCCTGGAGCGAGGCATTATCAATAATCCGGACCGTTACCAACTACGCGTTCAGTTGGGGATCGTCCTTCGCGATAAATTTGAGGACCACTGCGCCGCAGCCGATGCTTTTTTAAAGGCGGCGGCCATTCCCGATGCCCCATCGTACTGCGCTCGGTTCGCTGGATATGAAATGGCAAAATGCCCCGGACGCGAACGCGAAGCCTACGACCACCTGCGACGCCTCTACCTACAGGGCGACAGCCAGCGCCTCCCCTCCCTCATCAACCTTTTGCGTGATATGGAAAAGAGGCTGGATATCCCTCAAGGCGACCGCATAGATTCTCCTGCCCACTCGGACAAAAACTAATTTTCATGCGATTCGCTATTTTCGGAGACATTCATGCCAACTTGCACGCCCTTCAGGCGGTGTTGGCGGATGCCCAAGAGCAATCCTGCACGAACTATGCCTGTATGGGCGATATCGTGGGCTACAATGCGTTTCCAAAAGAATGCTTGGATGTTATTCGCGAACTCGATTGTCCCGTCGTGAAAGGAAATCACGATGAACTCGCTTCTGTAGAAGGCCCGATTGAAGGCCTGAACCCCTTGGCCGAACTATCTCTCAAATGGACGCGCGCACAACTGCCCGAGGAGGATCGGGAATGGCTGCGGAGCCTCCGAATGCAACGGCAGGTCCGAGACTTCACGATCGTCCATGCCACCCTTGATACGCCCCAAAACTGGGCCTACATCATGACTCAACTCGATGCGGCTGCGAGCTTCAGCTACCAGCACACCAACCTGTGCTTTGTTGGTCACACCCACGTACCTAAGGCCTACGTTCGCGAAGAAGCCGTTCGCACAGAACCACTCAATGTCTTAGCGATCCTTAAAAAAAACAAATACCTCGTTAACGTCGGCAGCGTTGGTCAATCGCGCGATGGCGACTCGCGGGCTGCCTATTGCATCTTCGACACCGATAGCAATGAGGTGACACTGCGACGCGTACCCTACGATATCAGTGCCGCTCAGAAAGCCATTATCGAAGCCGGTCTTCCTTCCAAACTGGCGACGCGCCTCGTCACCGGAAGATAGCTTCCACTCCCGATTTTCCAGTGCCATCCGCACACGAACAACCACCCGCTTCCCTGCTTTTCATCAAACCGGGATCCATGGGGGACGTGATTCATGCCCTCCCAGTCGTTTCCGCTATTCACCGCGCCTGGCCACTCACCCGCATCACTTGGATACTCGACCCGCGCTGGGCGGATCTGCTCGAGGGGAATCCCGCCATTACGAAAATCCATCCGTTTCCGCGTCAGAGTTTTCGAGGTCCCAGCAGCCTAATCCGCGCGCTTCGCTGGTACCGCGGACTGTGCGAGCTCAAGGTCGATACCGTCGTGGATTTACAATGCCTTCTTAGGAGCGGGCTCATGGCTTACTGCAGCGGCGCCCGAGTGGTTGTCGGCCTCGGTGATGCACGTGAGGGAGCCGGTTTTTTCTATTCAAGCTCGGTTCCAGTGAGGAAAGACGAACATGCGGTGAATCGTTACCTTCGAATGCTGCCGGCTTTAGGAATCCCTGTACCTGAGTCATTGGACTGGGCGATCCCTTGCGGATTGCGCCCTGCGTCGATGACGACAAACGAGTCCTACATCGTTCTGCATCCGTTTTCCCGTGGCGAAGGCAAATCTCTCACTCCCGAAGCCATTGGGGCCTTCATTCACGCGTTTCGGGAAAAGTCCGCGCTGCCCATCGTTCTCGCTGGTGCGCCAAAGTCTCTCCCCGATTTTGGACCAGGAGTGGTTGATCTTTTAGGAAAAACCAACCTGAGCGAGTTGATCGGTTTGCTGCGTGGCGCAAGGTATGTGGTGAGCGTGGATAGCGGACCCATGCACTTAGCCGCCGCACTCGGAGTTCCCCTTCTTTCGATCCACACATGGAGCGACCCTCGACTCGTTGGACCGTTTTCAAAAAACTCCCATATCTGGCAAGGCGGACAAATCCTGGAGCAGAACCTCCTCCGCCCTCCCTCCCCCGAACGGGCCTTTACGATTTCGGATGCCGTCGCCACCGGCCATTTTGCTGGAGAAATAGCGGCGCCCCAATAATCCACATCTCCCGTTGCTGCCATTGCCTCGCTGGGTTTTTTGTTTATTCTCGGACTCATGTCTTCCGACGAGATTCTTTTAGCAGTGGATCCTTCGCTTCGCGGCACCGGATACGCTGTACTACAGCGCTCGGCAGGCAAGGTGCGTTGCCTGCATTTTGATGTGATTAAAAATCCACCGAAGCTCTCTGTTCCAGCGTGCCTTTTGGAAATTCACACCCGACTTTGCGATGAAATGGAACGTTTCCAACCCACAGCCATGGCCGTCGAAAGCGTGATCTATGTGCAAAGTTTCCAGACCGCGATCACCCTCGGATCCGCACGAGGTGCGGTTCTCTTGGCTGGCGCCAAGTGCGGATTGCCAATTTACGAATACGCCCCCCGGCGCGTAAAGCAGGCGGTGGTCGGTCGTGGCGCCGCGCAAAAATCTCAAGTCGCCTTCATGGTGCGAACGTTGCTGGGCCTCACCGTAACACCTCCGGCCGATGCGGCGGATGCGATCGCCGTCGGCCTCACGCATTTTCAATCTCCTCCCTCCGCCTTGCAGGGCGGGCATGTGCAACGACTATGAAAACCCTTACTCTCGGCCGGATGGACTACGCCACCGCACTGGATCTTCAGAACAGCCTTCTGGAAGATCTCCTTGCGGGACACGGCGAGGAGGCTCTCATCCTTCTCGAGCATGATCCCGTTTACACCATCGGCCGCACCCGCGATCAAACCAGCCTCGGCATCGCCATGCCGCACCCTGTTTTTGAAACCAACCGCGGCGGACAGGCAACCTACCATGGCCCAGGACAACTGACGGGCTATCCGATTCTTGATCTCAATCGTCGCGGAAGAGATCTCCATCTCTACCTTCGATTTTTAGAAACCTTCCTTATCGATCTTTCCGCGACCTACGGCATCCAAGCCCAGCGCCGAGAGGGGCTCACTGGCGTCTGGGTGGGCCCACGCAAGCTCGCTTCTTTGGGGGTGGGAATCAAAAAATGGATCTCGATGCATGGCTTTGCCATCAACGTCACCCGCGAATCTCTCGAACCCTTCACCCACATCACCCCCTGCGGACTCACGGGAGTCGAGATCACCTGCCTCGAGCGCGAAGCCGGCGTTGAAATTGATATGGCGGACTGCATCGAGCGTGCCGCGCGTTTATTTGAAACAGGGCTGGAAACATTGGTCGAACCACAGACCCTATAAAAGATGTAGGCCGCCGCAACGAATGTTGCAACGGCCTACTGTTCCCCCCAGAACGATTTCAGACTCTCACGATCTCTCAGATAACGCAAGAGCTTTTTTAAATATTTTTTTAGTCGCTCAATTCCACGTTCCAATAGGCGATATCGAGGAAGTGTTTCCAACTCTCGTGCGGTTGAGTCGAAAAAGAAATATTTACGAAGGGTCGCCATTTCGGACGCTTCGGTTTGCGAGCAAGCTGCATTCCCGCCTCGTGAGGAAGCCGGTTTCCCTTGCGGGTATTACAAGCGATGCACGAACACACGATATTTTCCCAAGTCGTCTGTCCGCCCCGGTCTCTTGGGAAAACGTGATCCAGATTCAGTTCCTCGCGAGGCTTCACGCGGTTGCAATATTGGCATGTGTTTTTGTCCCGCTCGAAAACATTGTGTCTAGTGAACTTCACTTCCTTTTTGGGAAGGCGCTCAAAAAGCAGGAGAACAATAATCCGAGGCACTCGGATTTGCATCGAGATCGTCTGCGCCATGTTCTCTTCTGGATTGGTACGGGAAAAATCCCTCCAACTCGCAAAATCATGTGTAATAAATCCCTGCCCAGGTTCAGCAGCGACCACCTGCGCATGACCTTGATATAAGAGAGTGAAAGCACGACGCGCGCTGCAAGTGTTCACCGCCTGCCATAGACGATTGAGAACTAAAACGGGTGTATCGAGAAGATATTGCATATAGAACAACGCCCCGGAACAAGACTCTCTCCGCATCTAGCGGCAAGCCTTCCCGCAGACTCGTGAAAACTAGATACAGAAGCGCCGCTGTGTCAAATATTTCAATACTCTTTTAGCGACAGGAATTCTTTCTTTAGAAAAAAATATCGGGAATGTGTTGACGTATCCAAATCTCCCAGTAACCTCTGCCCTCCATCTTATGTCTAGAAAGTGCAGCATCACAGGGGCCAAGCCCGTACGCGGTTCAAAAATCCATCGTCGCGGTCTCGCCAAGAAAAAAGGCGGAATCGGCATGCACGTCACTGCTGTGACGCCGCGTTACTTCCAGCCCAATCTCAAAACCAAGCGCGTCTGGGTGCCTGAGTTGAAAAAATTTGTCACAGTAAAAGCCACTGCGAGAGCATTCAAAACGCTTTCGAAAAATGGGGCTTACAAGACCCTTGCCGCCGCAGGTCTCGTAAAATAAACCTTCTTCGGCCTTGCCCACCCAACCCCCAATTCGGCGGGTTGGATAAACTTTGCGACAAGCATGAACTCGGATGACATTTCCGCAGAGTTTGTTCTAACGTCGTCCATGCCTTTGCTGGAGGTTCAAAATCTTTGTACCTGGTTCCCTGTTCACGGTGGAGTCTTTCGCCGCAAGACAGGTGACATACGAGCTGTCGACGATGTTTCCTTCTTGATCAAAGCGGGACAGACAGTGGGCCTCGTCGGGGAGAGCGGAAGCGGTAAGACGACAGTCGGCCGAACGATTCTCAAACTCATTCCTCCGACCTCGGGAAGTGTGAAGTTTTTCGGAAAAGAGATTCTTCCTCTTTCCGAGCGGGAGTTTCGCCCCCTGCGTCGCGAGATGCAGATGATCTTTCAGGACCCTTTTGGCTCCCTCAACCCCCGATTCACCATCGCTGAAATTGTTGGCGAGGCTTTAGAAATTCACTTTCCCGAGATGACACGATCCGAGCGCTCAGATCGCATCGCTGAACTGCTTCGACTCGTCGGACTTCAACCCGAAATGATGCGTCGCTACCCACACGAGTTCAGCGGCGGTCAACGTCAACGCATCGGCATCGCGCGGGCCCTCGCGGTGGAACCCCGCTTCATCGTCTGCGATGAACCCGTGAGCGCCCTTGATGTGAGCGTGCAAGCTCAGATTGTGAATTTGTTGCAGGATCTGCAGGAGCAATTCGGGATAGCTTATCTCTTCATCGCCCACGACCTGGCCGTTGTCGAGCACATCAGCGACCATGTGCTCGTCATGCACCATGGGAAAATAGTCGAGTCCGCAAGCGCTGAAGCGATCTACCACGATCCTCAGAACGACTACACAAAAACACTTCTAGCCGCCGTGCCCTCGCTCGCCTAATGCATCCGATCCTTAGAAATTTTCTCCGCATGAACTGGGTGCTATTCGGCCTCATGATTGCGCTCCTGATCTATGGTGTCTATGCCATCCACAGCGCCACATGGATGAGGGATCAGCATTTTGCGAAATCCCAGGCCACTTGGATACTCGTCTGCTTGCCCATGTTTTTCATCGTTTCTTTGATGGATTACAGATGGGTTCGTTTCGGAGCTATCCCTCTTTATGTTCTGAGTATTGTGACGCTGGTTGCAACCATGTTTCTGGGTGAGAAGCGTTATGGTGCACGTAGCTGGCTGAACCTCGGCCCTGCCAGCTTTCAACCATCGCAGTTGGCTGTGATCGCCGGCATCATGACGATCGCTCTGTTCCTTTCGAGGACCAGAACCATGCCGGCGTTCCTTCGCATTCTCTGCTGCGGAGCGATTGTGGGTGCGCCTTGGCTGATGATTTTGATCCAACCCGACCTAGGCTCTTGCATCGTTTGGGTCCCTGTCATTTTAGGAATGATGTTTGTTGGCCACATCCCGAAAAGGTGGTTGATTTTGATGCTGGTCATTGCATTTGCCTTGATTCCGCTCGTGGTTCATTTCGGCCTTAAACCTTATCAATACTCGCGCATCACGACGTTCTTGAATCCGGACGCCGACCCTCAGGGCGACGGGTGGAACATTACACAGTCTCTTATCGCCATTGGATCCGGCGGATTTACGGGCAAGGGATACAAGGCTCCTAACACACAAAATGCCCTCGGATTCCTGCCTGCAACCATCGTGCACAACGATTTTATTTTTTCGGTGATGGGGGAGCAACACGGCTTCCTAGGCGGGGTGATTCTCATAGCCGCTCTTACGCTTCTCTTTGTTGTCATGCTTGCTATCGCACTGGAGGCGGAGGACGACCTTGGTCGACTGCTCGCGATTGGCATCACTCTGCTGCTCTTTACTCATACATTCATGAATCTGGGAATGACGGTTTCCCTCACCCCCATTACGGGACTGCCGCTTCCATTAGTGAGCTACGGCGGTTCCTTTATCATGATCACTCTGCTGAGCTTTGGGCTTCTGCAAAGCATTTGGATTTATCGCCGATCGCCCCGCTAGTATCTACTTTACAAAATAGGCGAAAGAACTATTTTGAGGTCCATGAGCCGC
>CAYRTN010000051.1:0-10688 GCA_964427235.1 uncultured Chthoniobacter sp.
TCCGGTTCGGAGGGGGGAGCGAGACAAACCAATGTCTCGCTCCTACCTCTATCAATGTGAAAAACGGCGCGCCAAACAATCTACGGCCGAGACAGAGTTGGCCCCTCCGCCCGCCCCAGAAATTTTCTTGTTGCCAAAGCTTGATGTAGCTTGGCTTTTGATTAAAACTTTTCCACTTTTATGTCTCTGCCTTCCGATTTTGACAATATCCGTGCCGCGTTGTTTTTCCTGGCGCCTCGCTCGAACTACCGAGACAAAATTTTGTCTTCGAAGGAAATTTTTTGCAGCCCAGATACCGAGACTCAGGTCGGTGAAGTGGGCCTGAAATCGCTCAAGACGCCGGCGGGAGCCTATGATGCACCGGCGTTTTTTTCTCAAAGCGGGATCACAGCGACGCCCGAGCTTGTGCTAGTGAAGGCGGATGCCACGGGGCGGAACTTCCCTTCCAATTTGCGTTCCTTCAAGTGTCCGCGCGTTTTGCTTGTTGGCGACACGCACCACCAATCTGCCCCTATCCAGCAACTCGTCGCGTATGCGCAGCGCGAAGCGTTCGATTTTATTATTCTTGATCACACACGCCACCACGCCCGGTGGTTCTTTGAGGCGGGCTTCAAAAATGTGCATTGGATTCCGGCGCTCGATTTCAGTTACCTGCCCCGCGACCTCAAAAAATCGCCTGCTCATAAGTTGACTTTCGTGGGCCAAGTGGGGCGATTCCATCCGCACCGCGTGCGGGTGCTGGAAAATCTCAAAAAAGCCGGCCTGCCACTCGAGGTGCTGCAATCCTCGCCTGCCGGGGCGGCTGATATCTATGCGGACTCGGATATCACGCTTAATATCTCACTCAATGGCGATTTGAACCTTCGTGTGTTCGAGGCGCTCTCAGCGGGAGGGTTTTTGCTCACGGATAAACTCACTCCTTCTTCCGGCCTCGAGTTGCTTTTCAAGCCCGGCGAGGACTTGGACGTGTGGACCAATACCGCCGAGTTGGTTGAGAAAGTCCGCTACTACCTTAAGCATCCCGCCAAGATCGAGCGCATCCGCAAGGCTGGCCAGGCGAAGCTGATGAAATTCCATCACCCAGATGTCAAAATCCGCGAGTTTTTTGATCTGGTCTTTCACGGAAAAGAAAACCCGCTCTATTCTCTCGATTCAGAATCAAAGAAAACGTCGGTCTCTTTTGCGCGGCCCATGCCGGGCGTTGGCGCTTATGAATTGCTGCAGGAGCTGCATCGTGGATCCTCGCTGGTGGTGTATGCAGACGAGTCGCTGGTCGAGGATGTGAGTGCTTTCGTGGATCTGCCCCGTGCGCAGGTGCTGCCGATCTGGGCTGTCGCTGGAAGCCGATTTCCGTTGCCAAAAAAATTTGAACCCCCAGCGGAGATGCTGCTCTGGCTCGTCGGTAACAAGGAGGCGCCGGAGGCGCTGCTTCGGGAGTTCAATGGTAGGGCGGTGCTTGCGCCCGATCGTTACTCGGAGCTTCTCAAAAGCTGGGGCTACCTTTCCATCGGCCATGGTATTTATGAGGTTCGCAAACCGGTGTTACGATTGATTCGTAGGCTGGATCAGATGGCGCCTCAAGCGTCTGTGGAGGCCATCCAGAAACATCTGCCGCTTTGTGCTGATGCTGGCGAAGCCTTGGCTCTGGCAACCCATGCCGCACGCCTCCAATCTCACGATATCCACAAAAGTGCTTTGGCTCTGGCTGTGTCATTCGACCGAAATTGCGTGCCGGCCCTGCTTAGCTTGGCCGAGATTTCGTTAAAAGCGGGTGACAGCGTGCAGGCCGCCATTCAATTGAACGAGGCAGATCGCGTCGCGCCACTGGAGCAGGGGAACAAGGCAATCCGGGATTCGCTTTTTCAGAAAAGCGCAGGCGATCCGGTGCTTCAACTCTACCGTCAGACTTTGGGTGGAGGGGCCACTGTGACCAGCGAGAAGAAACTGTCGATTCTGGTGGTGACGAATCTGTTTCCGCCTCAGGAACTGGGTGGCTACGGCCGCAAGCTCTGGGAATTTTCAGCCAGCCTGCGTCAACGAGGTCATCGCATTCAGGTACTCACTGCGAATGCGGACTACCTCAACAAAACACCGGATCCCGCCGAGATCGAACTGGAGTCTGTCGTCTCCCGATGCCTGCAATTGCAGGGGGAGTGGAAAGATGGGGTTACTCGCGGGGTAGGAACCGATCAGGATCGTCAGGCCATGGGGCATCAAAATGCGGTGAAGGTGGTGCAGGCGGCACAGCAAATGCAGGCCGACATCGTCCTGCTCGGCAACCTTGACTTTATGGGCTTGGACATGGTGCATGCCTTGCTGCAGCACAAGGTTCCCGTGCTGCATTCCCTGGGCAACCAAACGCCGGGCTATCCTTCCTCGGCGAGCATACAGTCCCCGCTCTATCAGATCGCGCCAGCGAGCGATTGGTTGGGCAAGAATTTGCTCGAGGCGGGTTATTCCGTCTCCAAGCTGAGCACGGTCTACCCAGGTGCCCGCATTGATCGTTTTTACAAACACACACTGCCTGATCTCAGAAAACTGCGGATCGCCTTTGCGGGCCTGCTCATGCCGTACAAAGGCGCCCACATCCTCATCGACGCTCTGGCGCAGATTCACCGCGCTGGAATCGACTTTGAAGCCGTACTGGCAGGGGATACCACCGACCCGGCCTACGTGGAGAGGCTCAAGCAGATCATTGTGGCAAACGGAATGGGCGGTAAAATCCAATTCCCAGGATTCCTCAGCCGCAAAGAACTCGCTGCACTCTTCGCGCGCACGAACGTCCTTGTCTTCCCAAGCCAAGTGCCAGAGGCATTTGGCATCAGTCAAGTGGAGGCCATGGCCTCTGGGTTGATCGTGGTCTCTTCTGGAACGGGTGGCGCGCCGGAGATCATCCGCGATGGCATTGATGGCCTTCTCTTCCCTGCGACCAATCCAACCGCTCTTGCCGAATGCCTGCAGAAGCTCGCGACACAACCGGAGCTCCGTACGCGCCTGCAGAGGGCGGCCCGAAATCGAGCTTTGGATTTTTCTGTAACTAGTTCTGTGAACCGCATCGAGGTTATCGCCTCAGAGATGCTAGGGCTTGCCGCGCCTGCGGCCCTTCCGCCGAGTTCCAATGCCCCGCAGGCTCTGTCATCGCCTGACGCGGCTCTGGAAATGCTCCCGATTTCTTTAGGCACGCCTACGGCTTCACAGTTGCGGACTCAAGCCGACCAACTTTTCCAGCAGGGTCAGCACGAGGCGGCCCTTGCGGCCTATCAGCACGCCCTCGTTCCTCTCAAAAAAGATTACGCCGTGGGTATTCATCAATACGGGCTTGCTTTGCAAAAGCTCGGACGGTTGAAGGAGGCTCTGGCTAAGATCAATGAGGCGTATTTGCTCGATCCCCAGTCGCTGCCGATTCTCTCCGATCTGGCGGTGTGCTTCGATCTCATCGGCCAGCCCAACGATGCGTTGGCCGCTCTGGATGTGGCCATCCAACTGAGCCCTCAGTTGGGACTCAATTGGAATCGCAAGGGAAAAATCCTCGCCCGTCTGCAAAGGTTTCCAGAAGCGTTCGTGGCTTTGACGGAAGCGATCAAGTTCGCTCCGGACAATAGCGAGTTTTACTATGATATCGGCCTAGCCTATCAAGTTGCCAAGAAGCCAGCGGAGGCCTTGCCTTATTACGAACAGGCTCTCGCCATGAAGTTGGATACAGCCGATCTGCACTCGAACCGTGGCATAGTTCTACGGGAGCTTCACCGCCATCAGGATGCCTTGGCCTCGATCTTCCGTGCCGTGAATATGGACAAACAGAACGTCCATTACATGACCAATCTCGGCGCGGTGGCTCTCGAGATGGGTCACAACACGCTCGCTTATGATTGTCTGAAATATGCGATTGACCGCGACTCGAATATGCCGATCGCCGAGCATAATCTGGCCAACCTCATCAAGGATCGCGCTCGCGCGGCAGAGGCCCTTCCTCTCTATCGCAAAGCGATTGACCTCTTCCCCACAAATTCGGCTTTGCGCCGACAGGCTTTTAGCAACTACCTCCTCGGCCACCAGTATCTGCCCAATCCCGATCCGGTGGAAATTTTTGAAGAGCATAAAAAGTGGGGCCTCGAAACGGTGGCGCTCTTCCATCCGGCTTTTGAGCACACGCAGAAAAAAATCGGCTCAAAACGCAAAATCCGCGTTGGCTTTGTCTCGGCGGATTTCTGGGATCACCCGATAGCGGCTTTCATGGAGCCTTTCTTCCGTGAGTTTGACCGCTCGAAATTCGAGATATTCATCTACTCGGATCTCCAGCGCAGCCCGACCGCTGTCACGCAGCGCCTGCGCGGATTAGTCACCGCATGGCGGGATACGGTAACGCTCGACATCCACGCCTTGGCTAAAATGATGCATGAGGACTCGCTCGATGTACTTTTCGACCTCGCCGGGCACACCGCGCACAACCGCATGGATCTTTTTGCGCTCAAGCCAGCGCCTGTGCAGATCAGCTACCTTGGGTATCCCTGCACCACAGGCTTGCCTGCGATTGACTACCGCATCACCGATGCGATCGCCGATCCCAAAGGAAAAACCGAGCATCTGCACACCGAGAAGCTCGTTTATCTCCCGGATTGTGCTTGGTGCTTCGAAGCCCCCGAGGGCGCGCCCGGGGTCGGTCCTCTGCCTGCCAGCCAAGGCGGGCACATCACTTTTGGTTGCTTCAATAATATGGCCAAGTGGAATACCGATCTCTACGAAATGTGGATTGAGATTTTGAAGGAGGTTCCCGATTCGAGGTTGCGGCTCAAGGCGCGTACCCTGTTGGATGCGCCCGTGCGCAACGAGTTGGTCGAGTTTTTCAAATCCAAGGGTATCGAAGAGACCCGCTTGGAGTTCTCCGGACACACCCCCTCCATCGCCCAGCACCTCGCTGAATACAATAAAGTGGACATCGCGCTGGATAGTTACCCCTACCATGGCACCACAACGACCTGCGAGTCGATGTGGATGGGGGTACCTGTGGTCACACTCTGCGGTGACTTCCATCTCGCCCGCGTCGGCGCAAGCTTGCTCGCTGCGGTGGGCCTCAAAGAACTTGTGGCTGAGTCCCGCAAAAATTATGTGCAGGTTGCGGTCAAGTTGGCGAGCGAACGCAAAAAGCTGGTGCAACTCCGCGGAGGCTTCCGCGAACGTATGCTCGCCTCCCCGCTCATGAATGCGAAAGCCTTCGCCATCAACATGGGCAACCTCATCGCATCTGCCGTAAAAAAATAACCCGTCTCCTGTAGCGGCGGTCTGCGACCGCCGATGGGAAGCGATCCGACGCTCATAGAGCGCCGCTACAAGTGAAAACGGAGCGCTAAAATTTAAAACCTACTATCCATTAGGATGATCTCTTCATCAAAAAAGCCCTGCTTAGGCGGGTTTGAAGTCGACTTGCTGCTTGAACATGTCGACGCGGTCGACGGCGACTTCGATGATGTCGCCGACTTGATATATTTTTTTGGTCTTGCGACCTACGAGGCGCCCCTTGGAAGGTTCGTGCGAATAGAAGTCCCCTTCGAGGGCGGAGATGTGCACGAGACCGGTGAGCAGGAACTCGGGCAACTCGACGAAGAGCCCGAAATTGCGCGCTTCCATGATGATGGCGCGGAATTTCTGGCGCTTTTCGGTTGTGACTTGGAGTTGGAAATACTCGAGTTTTTTCAAACGTACGGATTCGCGTTCGGCGTCTGCGGCGGTTCGCTCGGTGTTCGAGATATGCTCTGCCACGGCGCCGAGGGCGGTCGAGTCGGGGCCGGATTTGGTGAGGCCGAGTTGGCGTTCCAAGGAGCGGTGCACCACGAGGTCGCTGTAGCGGCGAATCGGACTGGTGAAGTGGGTGTAGTCGGACTTCGAGAGGCCGTAGTGGCCGAGGGGCTCGGGGAAATAGCGGGCGCGTTTGAGGCTTTTCAATAGCGCGATGCGCACGGCGGCGGCATAGGGTTTGCCGCGCAGACCGGCGAGGAGTTTTTGAAGTTCTCGGCGCTGGGTGAGGTCGCCGGCGCTGATTCCTTGGGAGGCGGCGAAATCGCGAAATTCGAGGAGCTTCTCGTTGTCCGGTTTTTCGTGGATGCGGTAGAGGGTGGCTTGTTTGCGGTGCTTGAGTTCGCGTGCCACCAGTTCGTTGGCGAGGAGCATGAGTTCCTCGATGAGTTGGTGCGAGATGTCGTTCTCGACTTTTTCCAAGCGAACGGGACGGCCGTTTTCATCCAGCCAAACTTTGATTTCGGGAAAATCCAGCTCGAGTGAACCGGCGGCAAAGCGTTTCTTTCGGAGCATGGAGGAGAGTCCCCACGCCGCATGGACGCGCTCGGAGAGCATGTCTCCGCCTGGCTTCTTGCTCAAAATGGCGAAGGCTTCCTTGTAAGTGAGGCGGGCCGCGCTGCGGATCACCGTTTTGGCGAAGCGGACGGATGCGATTTTCCCGCCTTGGGTGATATCCGCGAAGACGGAGAAAGCCAAGCGGTCAACACCCTGCTTGAGGCTGCAAATGCCGTTACTCAGCGCCTCGGGCAGCATCGGGATGACGCGGTCGGCGAGGTAAACGCTATTTCCGCGCGAGTGGGCCTCGTGGTCGAGGGCGGTCTTCGGCTTCACGTAGTGCGAGACATCGGCGATATGGATGCCCACGCGCCAGCCGTCGGGAATGCTTTCGACGTTGATCGCGTCATCGTAGTCCTTGGCGTCATCGGGATCGATCGTGAAGACAAAGCGGTCGCGGAGATCCTCGCGTTTTGCGGCTTCGCGTGGATCGACTTCGGGATCCGTGCCGGCGGCATCCTTCAGAACCTCTGCGGGAAATTCCACTGGCAGTCGGTGCTTGCGAATGATCGAGAGCATGTCCACGCCGGGTGTCCCTGTCGCTCCGAGAACTTCGATGAGATGGCCCTCGGGGTTCACGTGGCGGGATTCCCAAGAGTCCAAATGAGCGACAACCTTGTCGCCGACTTGAGCCTTGAGAGAGGCTTCTGGAGGTTTGACGTAAAGGTTTTGGACGAAGCGGGGATCGTCCGCCACGACGTAGAAGAAATTTTTCGAGCGTTGCAACGTGCCGACGATGGTTTCGTTCGAGCGGACTAGGACGCGGATGACGGTTCCCTCCTTGCGCTGGCGTCCACCGCCTTGGAAGGAAGCGGGGGTGCCGTGACCGTTGACTCTCGCGACGACACGATCGCCGTGCATGGAGGTAAAAGTATTTTCTCCGCTGATGTAGAGGTCGGGCTCGCCCGCTTTTTCATTGAGCACATGGGCGGCACCGCTGGCGTGGAATTGGATCACGCCGGTGAAAAGATCGGCTTCCTTTGGGATAATGTAGCGATCCTTGCGAATGCGGGCCACATCGCCCGAGAGTTCCATCTGCTTTAAGAGTT
This sequence comes from uncultured Chthoniobacter sp., assembly GCA_964427235.1. Taxonomy (GTDB): domain Bacteria; phylum Verrucomicrobiota; class Verrucomicrobiia; order Chthoniobacterales; family Terrimicrobiaceae; genus UBA967. The sequence continues at coordinate 7,398 of CAYRTN010000051.1, forward strand.
GGCCGAGCTTGCCTTTCCATGCGGGTGGGAGATCCAGTGCGGTGTAGATGCCCGCCGCGTCAAGGGGACGCTCACCAAGGAGGCGAAGGATGCTTAAGCGCAATTTGTTCGAGGGGCCTTCATCCCGGTTGTTGCCAAGTGGACGCTTGACTGAGAAAGGAGACGCGGACTTGGCTTTTGCTGGTCGCCGTTCGGGGTGATGACTTTTCCCCTCCGTGGGTTTCTTTTTATTGGAGGAATTCCGGTGGTCGCCTCGTTGCATTTTCTTGCTGTCCATTACTTATCCATCGTCTCGCTACCCTTCGCTGGCAAGCTTCGCCTTTTTCTAATCGACGGATGCGGGGGGTGGGTTCACTCTGCGATCATCTATGAAATCCACACGCATCGTTGACCAACTGGCCATCTTTATCGCCAATCGTCCCGGCACACTCTCGGACATGTGTGATGCGCTAGCTGGCGATAAAATCAATATCTACGGGCTCACCGTCTCCGACACGGTTGACCATGCTGTGGTACGAATGGTGGTGAGCGACACGAGTCGTGCGATCGCCTTGCTGGAGTCGCATGGCACGCTGGTGGTCGATAGCGAGGTGCTTATGGTGGAGAACGATAACCGTCCTGGTAGTCTTTCGCGAATCGCTCGATGTCTTTCTGGGGCCAAGATCAACATTGAGTATGCTTACCTCGCCTCCATGCCCACGGCGAAAAAAGGCCTCCTTATTCTCAGGGTCAATGATGTCAAAAAGGCGCTCAAGGTTCTCACCTCGATGGATTCCGCGAATTGATTTCCGTTTCATCAACCGCCGTTCGTCTGATTGACGCCAACTTTTAATTTCGAGATATTTTTTCTATGGGAAAATTTCAGGCAGCAAGTTGCGAAATCGCAGGGGCCTTCAAGGTTGAGGAGGTAACCAAGGCCGCAAAGAAACTGCGCTCCGCCATGGACCATCCGGCCAAGGTCGCGCTGGTTTTTGTAAGCGCGAATTATGCCGCCTACCTTCCTGAGTTTTGTGAGATCCTTCGCGTGGATGGTCACATTGTGGATGTGATCGGATGCACGGCATCAGGGTGGATCGAAGGTGCCACGGAATTTGAGGGCGGTTCGGGATGCTCCATTCTGGCTCTCCACTGCGATGTGGGTGATCCCGTGGCGCTAGTTGGCGATGGGCCGAAATTACCGTCCAGTTTGCTTTCTGATCCCGTTCCCAATGCGGCTGTGATCCTAGCGAACCCGTTTGTATTTGATATCGACGACTGGTTGAAGGATTGGAACAAACGCTTTCCCGGCCTCCTGACCATGGGCGGTCTCGCCAGTGGCGGGGGAGAGGATGACATGTGTGTCTTTCACAACGGAAAAATCGTCGATGCGGTGGTCTTGCCCGTGATCGGACAGACGACCCTGATTCCCGTTCTGAGCCAGGGTTGCCGCCCGATTGGAGAACCCTTCACCGTCACGCGGGCAGAGCACAATGTCCTGTATGCTCTAGGCAACCAATCGGCCTACAACGCCCTCGAAAGCGCCTTCCAAACCCTCACCGAAGATCAGAAATCCCACGCACGTGGCAATCTGTTCGCGGGTCTCGCGGGCAACGAATATGTGGATGATTTTCAGTCTGGCGACTTCCTCATCAAAAACATCATCGGTGCCGATCCGGGGTCAGGAGCTGTCGTTATTGGGGGCATTCCGAGGGTTGGACAAACGCTGCAGTATCAACTCCGAGATCGAAGTATCGCCATCGAGGACCTCGACCGGGCCTATGATGCCGCACCGGCCTTCAATAAAAGAGCCTTTGCATCTTTGCTTTTTTCCTGCCTAGGACGCGGAAAACAATTTTTCGGCGATAGCGGGAAGGATGCCGCTCGCCTAGCCGATGCTGTTGGAGGGAAGCCAAGCGCCGGCTTTTTCTGCAACGGAGAAATCGCTCCCGTGCGTGGATTGAACGCCCTGCACGGCAATACCGCCGCTGCGGCGATCTGGGTCAAAAAAATCCCTTAAGGTTCCCCTCCTTCTCACACTATGGCCAAGTATCTCCTCACATTGCTTCTGCTCCTCGCTGGCCTCGCTTATTGGATGGGGTGGCTGCCCAAGGGCGAAACGACGAGCAAGGATAAAACCCCGCCCACAGTCGTGGCCACGCGCATGGATATTGCTCCTGTTCTTCCGCTTTCGGGCGAGGTCGCTCCAGCATTTCAAGTTGATGTGAAGCCCGAGATCGGCGGCAAAATCAAAAAAATCCACGTCATCGCGGGGCAAAACGTCCGCAAGGGAGAACCGCTGGTGACGATCGACGACACCGATCTCCTCAATGATCGGGCCAGCGCCGAGGCCGAGATCGCGGGAGCTAGGTTGCGGGTGGAAAAAATCCTCGGCAACTTCAGCCGCGCCAAGCAACTCTTCGCTCAAAAACTCCTCAGCCGCGAAGAATACGCCAACCTCGAAGCCGATTATCAGATCGCAGAGAACGAACTCGCAAAGTCCCTCTTCCGCCGCCAGACAGTCGATGATCGCCTCGCCAAGACGCGGGTTGTTTCACCCGCCGATGGAACGATCCTAGACGTGCCTGTGAATGAGGGTCAGGTCGTGGTAGGCGCTGCTAGCGTGAACTCCGGAACGAATCTCATGGGTTTTGCCGATCTTTCTCGACTCCTCATTAATGCCCATGTGAATCAGCTCGACGCTGGCAAACTCTCCGTCGGCCAGCGCATGGTGGTGCATTCCCCGGATAGCAGTGATCTCGATTATGAGGCGCAAATTGAGTTCATAGCTCCGCTGGCTACGATCAAAAATAACATCAAAGGCTTCGAGGTGAGGGGAGTCATTGAAGGAAATCGCGAAGCGATGCGGCCGGGTGTTTCCGTGAGCATTACTGTGCCTATAGGGAAAGCCGAAGGGGTTGTTTCCCTCCCGGTGACCGCTGTTTTCGAGAGGGATGGAAAAACGGTCGTCTATGTCTTGAAGGGAAAGGAAACTGAGTGTCGCAACGTGGTTGTGGGGCTGATGGATTCCAGTCATGTGGAGATCAAGTCCGGCCTAGCTGAGGGCGAGGAGGTTCTGATGGTGGCGCCGCCGGAGTCTGTCCCTCCGAAAAAGAAAAAGCCGTGAGCCTCATTCACCTCGAAAACGTCAGCAAAATCTACCGCGTTGGCGAACAGGAGATCCGAGCGCTCGATCAGATCAACCTTCGCATCGAGGAGGGAGAATTTGTCGCCATCATTGGCCCGAGTGGGAGCGGCAAATCGACGCTCATGCACTTGCTCGGATGCCTCGACACACCTTCATCGGGACGGATG
>CAYRTN010000052.1:0-10449 GCA_964427235.1 uncultured Chthoniobacter sp.
CGCCTGATCGGTGACCGCATCGTTCATCCCCCATCCGTGGATATCGGCTTCGCTGTGGAAGCGGAAGATGGTGTTCTTGTGCCGGTAATTCGGAATGCCGATCAATTCCAGCTCAATGACCTTGTTTCACGCTACAACCGCCTCGTCGAGCTGGCTCGTCAACGCCGCCTCCCAGCGAACGACACAGGCGGGTCCATCGCAACTATCACGAATTACGGCACCTTCGGCCTGACTTTGGCCACCCCGATTCCTCTCCCCGAGCAGACCATCCTTCTCGGAATGGGCGCGGGACAGACCGTACCCTCTTGGGATGCCAAGCTGGAAAAATTTGTCCCAGTGATCGAGGCCCAGTTCACCTTGAGCTTCGACCATCGCGTGATCGACGGCGGTGCCGCCGGTCGACTACTGAAGCGCATTGCGGAACTACTGGAAGCGCCAGAAACGCTCTAGCCTGTTTTTGCACACCTAGATCCCGGCGATGCGATCACCACTTGCCGCTTATGTATTGCCGTTCGCCTTGTTCATAGGCGCCCTCGCGTTGCTTCCCTTGATGAAGATAGTTGGCGGCGATTCGATTTGGTCTCATTTTCCTGAGCAGGGGATTTACCCACTCCAAACCCTGCTGTGCGGGGCTGCACTTCTTTATTTCTGGAAAGCTTATTCTTGGGGGAAGCGGAATGGATACTTGTTTGCCGCAGTCGTAGGATTTGCGGTGCTCGGATTATGGATCGCACCTCAGGTGCTGTTTGGTTTTCCTCCGCGCTTAAAGGGATTTGATCCCACCCTATTTGAAGCGAACCCCTTTCTTTACTGGTCCTCGGTGCTAGCGCGCTTTGCCCGCTTGGTGATCGTGGTTCCGGTTTTGGAGGAACTTTTCTGGCGTGGATTTTTGATGCGTTTTTTGATCAAGGAGGATTTCAACAACATCCCCATTGGCACTTTCCAGTGGCGCTCCTTTCTTGTCGTGGCGCTCGCCTTCATGCTGGTGCATCAGACGGCGGACTGGCCCGCCGCCTTTCTTTGCGGGATCGCCTACAACCTCGTGGCTGTCCGCACTGACAGTCTCTCTGCTTGCGTTCTGGCCCACGCGATCACCAACCTCGGGCTGGGCATTTACATTATGTCCACCCGCCAATGGGGCTTTTGGTAAATCATGAAAATCGGACTCGCACAGATCAACTCGACCGTCGGCGATCTCGCCGGCAACGCACGCAAGATCATCGATTCCTTCCGCGCTCTCGAGCGCCAGGGAGCCGAAATCATCCTCACTCCGGAACTCGTCCTCACCGGCTATCCCCCGCAGGATTTACTTTTTCAATCGGACTTTGTTCCCGCCAGTCTTCGAATGCTGGAGGAAATCCATAGCGCCACGGACTCCGCCGCCTGGATTGTCGGCTGTGTGCAATGGAATCCCTCGCCAGAGGGAAAGCCTCTCCTCAACGCCGCGGCAGTACTCGAGCGAGGAAAACCGATCCGGTGGGTTTTTAAAACCCTGCTCCCGACTTACGATGTTTTCAATGAGGCCCGGTATTTCCACCCAGGCCCACGTCCCTCACCGGTCGAAATTCACGGCCGTCTTTTCGGAATCACGATCTGCGAGGATGTCTGGTCTCCCGAATACCTGCCCCGCCCGCTCTACGGTTGCGATCCAGTCGGGATCCTTGTGGAAGCCGGTGCGGAAGCAATATTGAATCTCAGCGCCTCACCGTTCCAGATCGGCAAGCCTGCCCGCCGGATAGAGATGCTCCGCTCCCAAGCTCAGAAAAATCGCATTGCTTTCTACTACTGCAATGCCATCGGAGGTAATGACCAACTGGTCTTTGATGGACACTCCTTCGCCATCGACGCGGATGGGCAGACTTTGAAAACTGGGCCCGGTTTTGTAGAGGCCGCCTTGCTAGTCGAGGATACCCCCTGCACGGAACCCGAACCCGCGACGGACATGGGCGATCTCCGCAGCGCTCTCGTTCTGGGTTTGCGCGACTACGCAGCCAAGTGTGGATTCCGCACTGCCGTACTGGGACTAAGTGGTGGGATCGATAGCGCCGTGACCGCCTGCATTGCCGTCGAGGCTTTGGGCGCGGATAAAGTCACCGGCATCGCGATGCCATCTCCTTATTCTTCCACACACAGTCTAGAGGATGCCGCCGCCCTCGCTCACAATTTGGGCATCACCTACCACACGATTCCCATCGCAGATAGTTTCGAGACTTTTAAAAAGCAAATGCATCCCGTTTTTGACGGACTACCGGAGGATACGACCGAGGAAAACATGCAAGCCCGACTTCGCGGGCTCACCCTCATGTCGCTTTCCAACAAGTTCGGCCACTTGCTTCTCACTACTGGCAATAAAAGCGAGCTAGCGGTCGGCTACTGCACGCTCTACGGCGACATGTGTGGCGGTCTAGCAGTAATCTCCGACGTCCCAAAAACGATGATCTTCTCGTTAGCGGAGTTTCTGAATCGCGATACGGAAATCATTCCCCGCCGGACCATCGACAAACCACCGAGCGCCGAACTTCGTCACGACCAAACAGACCAAGACACCCTTCCTCCCTATGAAACCCTAGATGCCATCTTGCGACTTTACGTTGAAGAAAATCTCGGGGTGGATGCCATCGTTGCACACGGATTTGATGCCAAAACCGTTCATTGGGTCACTCGCAAGGTGGACTTCAATGAATACAAACGCGAGCAGGCCGCTCCAGGTCTAAGGGTCACCAGCAGGGCATTCGGGATCGGTCGCCGAATGCCCATCGCACAAAGGTTTCTGAGGGCCTAGCCCCACTCAACCCGCTTTGAAAATCAGGCGATCGAAGGAATCGAAACGGCGACGTCCGTATCGGCGGAATAATCGACGCCATCAAGACCGAATCCGAAAAGCTTGAGGAAGTTCACCTGATAACCGGCAAAATCCGCCAACTCGGCGAAGTTTTCGGTCGTCACGGCGTCCCAGCGTTCGCTGATGAGGCTTTGGACACCTTCAGCCATTTCCCAGTCATCCAAGCGGATTCGACCAGCCTCGTCGGGTTGGGGATTTCCGTTGGTGAGACGATCACGGAAGAGGCGATCCATTTGCTCGATGCATTCTTCATGCGACCCAGCGGCTTTCATGATTTTGTAGAGAAGAGAAATGTAGAGTGGAACGACCGGAATCGCTGAGCTGGCCTGCGTCACGAGCGCCTTGTTCACGGAAATCCAAGCCTTACCACTAAGCGGCGCGAGCTTTTGATCGAGGGCTTTCTGAGCGCGCTCGAGATCTAGTTTCGCTTGGCCAATTGTGCCGTTCTTGTAGATCGGCCAAGTGAGCACGGGTCCGATGTAGGAATAAGCGAGCGTCTGAACTCCCGGCGCAAGGGCGTTTGCCGATGCAAGGGCTTCCATCCACATCTCCCAATCCTCGCCACCCATCACCGACACAGTTTGAGCGATTTCATCCTCGTTAGCCGGATCGATGGTGATCTCATTCACGACACCATTGCCGGTGTTGAGGTTTTTATTGGTGTAAGATTCCACAATCGGCTTGAGAACAGATTTCAAAACTTCCTCGGTTTTAGGATGCGTGCGACGTGGGGAAGCGAGGCTGTAAATCACACAGTCCACTTGCCCAAGGTCTTCCTTGATGGCGGCAATAACCTCCGTCTTCATGGCATCCGAAAAGGCATCGCCATTGAACGAGCGAGCGTAGAGCCCTGCAGCGGCGGCTTCGCGCTCGAAGGCGGCGGAGTTATACCATCCGGCTGTCGCAGTGCGGTCGCCCTCGCTTGCTCTCTCGAAGAAAACGCCGACCGTGGCAGCATTCGAGCCGAACGCGGCTGCGATACGAGAAGCAAGGCCATAGCCGGTGGAAGCCCCAATCACGAGCACCTTCTTAGGACCGTTGGCGATCGGCCCGCGGCTTTTCACCACGGCAATTTGTTCAGCGACATGTTTCGCGCATCCTTCTGGATGAGCTGTGGTGCAAATAAATCCACGGATTTTGGGAGCGACAACCATAAGACCTCGGATTGTGACCACTGGAATGCAAACGCTCAACTTTTTTGTTCAATACCGAATCGTAAAGCGGGCCCGGCTCTTTAAACTTTTGCCGAGGGGCAAATATCATTCAACTCACACTGGGCACAATCGGGCTTGCGAGCGGGACACCGACGCCGACCGTGAAAGATGAGGCAGTGGCTGAAATCGGTCCAGAATGGACGGGGGAAAAGCTTGATGAGATCCTGCTCGATGCGAATCGGATCGGTGAATTTGGTCAGGCCCAAGCGCTGCGACAACCGAGAGACATGTGTGTCCACAACGATCCCTTCGTTTTTAGAAAAAGCGTTTCCGAGAACAACATTCGCGGTCTTGCGTCCGACCCCCGGAAGAGTCGCGAGCGATTCCAGCGTAGATGGCACCTCCCCGCCAGGTCTTTCCAGTAAAGCCGCGCCCATGGCTCGGATATTTTTGGATTTGTTGCGGTAAAACCCTGTGGAGTGAATCAACTCCTCCATTTCCTCCTGCGAAATGGTGGCGTAGTCGGATGCGCTCGGGCAGCGACGAAACAGGGCCGGGGTCACCATATTGACCCGCTTATCGGTGCACTGAGCAGAAAGAATCGTCGCAACCAGCAATTCCAGCGGACTGGAATAGACTAGCTCGCAGTGGGCATCCGGGTAGATAACCGGGAGGCGCTTGAGAAGCTCCGCTGCGCGCTCCCTTTTGTTCACGATCCAGCGAGGGCTTGAACGCGCTCCTTGGCTTTGGGAGCGATTTTGTCGTTCGGAAAGTCCTTCACAATTTGCTCATACGAAGCCTTGGCTCGGCCAAGTTGCTGGGCTTTGAACTTCGGATCGGCGCTAGCGGCGGCCTGTTGCTCCATGAGTTGAGCCCCCTCCCAAAGACCGGGCACAGCAGCGGCAGGAACGCCCGAGTAGAATTGAGGAATCTTCATAAAGAAATCGACCGCCGAAGCTCGGCTCTCCTCTTTCTTCTTCGGATCCGATTCCTTTTCGGACTTGTCCTTCATGATGTAGCCGTAGAGGAGGAAGGAATTCGCGCGAAGCTCGGCCGTGGCATTCTGAGCGCGGATGATTGTTCCAAGCAGCTTGATCGCATCGTCAGCCTTATTCTCAGCGCGGAGGGACTGGGCGATACCATAATTGGCCTCCAGCACTTTGGGTGACCACGAGTAAAGGGTCTTCAGTTGTTCAAAAAGCTTACCGGCTTCAATCGTTTGCTTACGCTCCTGCGCAACGCGCCCCATACCGAAGAGGGCCGTAGCCTGAGCTTCCTGAACGATCGTCGGAGCGGTATTGGGCTTGGCGCCTTCAGGAATCGGATAATCAGCTGCCAATTTCTCAAAGACAGCCTGAGCTTCATCCACCTTGCCGCTTTCAGCGAGAGCCAGTCCATAGATGTCGAGATCCTTTGGGCTATAAACCACAGAAGCATTGTAAGCTTCGTTCATCTTAGAGAGTGCGCGTGGCTTGTCTTTTTCGGAGATGAATCCAGCGAGGGCGAAGAGAATCTTGCTCTTCGCGGCAGGATCCGACGTTTTGCCCGCGACTTCTTGGAAGTACGTTTCTACATCAGCGTCTGTCTTCAGCGAAGAACGAAGCAAAGCACGTTGGCTCGTAAGAAGCGATTGCAACCCTGCCACGATGTCCGCACTCTGCGGATAATTCGCAATCAACTTCTCCAATGAAGCAATCGAGGCATCGATGGCCGTTTTCCACTTTTCACGATCCTCAGGCTTGAGTGAGCTGTAATTTGTGGCCAAGCGGTCAGCTTGAGCACGCTGGAGATCGGCGATCTTCACCAATGAACCAGATGCGTTCGGGTTTTCAGGATACTTTTCGACAAGTTCCGAGTAAGCCCCCATCGCATCATCCGGCTTTCCTCCCGCAATAGAGTTTTGCGCGATGCTGCTGTAAGCGAAGAAAATCTTATCATCCTTCGGGTATTTCTCGATGAATTCGCGCATCAACTTCATAACCTCGTCCGGCTTTTGTGCGGCTGCAAAAACCTGTGCGCGGGAGAAGTAGGTGTATGGAGCCGGGGAAGAATCAGGGAATTTCTCGACGACCTGAGCGAGTGTCGCTACGCCAGCCTCCTTTTGTCCATTGGCGATCTGCGCGTTGCCCAAGGCATAGGTAGCAAGCGGAAGAAGCGCGTGGTCTGCATTGTCTTTGATGAAAGCCTCAAAAACTGGCGCGGCACCGGCATTGTCCCCCTTTTGTTGCATACAAGCGGCAACCCAGTATCCGGATTCAATGCCCTGCGGGGTATCGCCATACTTTTCTTTGGTCGCCTTAAAAGCAGCAAGGGCCTCGTCCCAACGTGCCGTATCGCGGTAAATATTCGCAATTCCGTATTGGGCGATGAGTCCGATATCGGGTGTCGGATTTTGAGCGAGCGTATCTTGGAAAGTCTTGAGCGCCTCATCGTATTTTTTGAGAGCCACTTGGGCTTGGGCTTTTTGTGCGACGGATAGTCCCGACAAACGCCCCTTCGGATACTGCTGGATGGATTCGTCAAAAAAGCGGATGGATTCCTCGTTCTTTCCTTGGCTTAGGTAGAGATTGCCAATCAGAAACGGCAAGTTTTCAGCGATCGGCTTGCCTTTGTAGGAGGCCACAAATTCTTCGTAGCACTTGACTGCGGGCACCTCGACGCCCTGCACGGCGTAGCCCATCGTCTTGTAGTAAAGCGCACGCATCTTCTCGTCTTCGGACGTCAAAAAAGGCTCAATATGCGAAATGATCACGCGGGATTCATTGTGTTTTCCGGAATTGAAGAAAATCTCGCCCACCTTAAGGAAGGCCGTGGCTGTTTGATCCGGCTTAGCAGCGATTTCTGAGAGTCTTTTCGCTTCGCGCTCGAGGTCTTTCTCAAGCTTCTTTTTGAGCACCATATTTTTAGCGCGAAGGGCTTCAATTCGCTGAGGGCCAATCAATTTGATTTTTTCCTTTTGCATTTCTTCCACATCCTCTTTGGGAAGAATTGCCAAGTAGAACTCGGCGGCTTTATTGTAAATGGCCTGCCGCTCCGCCTCGGGACTGAAAACGCCCCTCATGAAGACGATTTCTCCGAGCTGGTAGTTCGCATCGTTCATGAGAACGAGATCCTTTTTATCGGAAATGATTTTGAGTAAGATATCCTCAGCCCGCTTGGCTACTTCGAGGCCCTTGGCCTTATCTCCACCTTCGCTGGTGAGGATTTGGTCTGCTTGGGTGGCGAATGTGATGGCTAGCAGATTGTTGGAGGAAGGAATCGAGGGGCTGGACGGGTAGTTCTTAATGTTCAACTCCAAATCTTCGGCCGCTTTTCCATAATCCTCGATTTGGAAGTTGCATATGGCGCGTCCATAGATAGCCGATTCCGTTTCTGGGAACTTCGCTGGTGGATATTTCGTGATGAAATCCGAGTAGCTCGAGATCGCCTTCTCATAGGCCGCCTTCCGACCCGCGTCTCCCGCTGGGAGAACCGCGGCTTTGGCGGTGTAAATTTGCGGACGCAGACCATCCACACGCATCACGAGATCGGGCGTCAGCTCCATTCCTTTGGACGTATCATCCAAATTGGTGAGAGCCTTGTCGTATTGGCCAGTGTAAAGCTGGCACTGGGCGAGCTGGATTCGGCAGCTCTGAATCAAAATATCCGTGGGATAGCCTTTGATGATTTCTTCATAGGCCGTTGCCGCACCAGCATAGTCTGCATTCGATAAAAGATCGTAGGCTTTTTCGTTTTCGGCAGCAGCGGCGGGCGACTGCGCCTGAACCGAACCAGCGAAGATGAATGCGGACACCACAAGCGCGAGAGCCAAATGGGGGATTTTCTTCATAAATTTGACACAATGAATAGCAGATCGTTTGACGGCTTTCCATTCGTTTTTTTGCATTTGGGTAGATTGCCTGATCTTGATTTCCCAGCGCCCCACAGCGATCCTTAGAAAATGGAAAATCCCACCGACCTAGGTTCCAATCCACCGCCGCTCCCCCCGAAGCCAAGCGGTCCCGACGCGAGACAATGGATCACACTCCTGCACCTTAGCGCACTCGCCGGGTTGGTGATTGTGGGTTTCGGTCACATTTTGGGTCCGATTCTCATTTGGTTGCTGAAAAAAAACGATGTTCCGGGCATGGATGCCGCCGGCCGAGAAGTCCTGAACTACCAGATCTCGTGGAGCCTGTGGTTTTTTATCTGCGGTATGATCGCCTTCCTTGGTTCTTGTCTCATTGTTCCGATCGCCTTGCCGGTGCTTCTTGTTATTTTCTGGGTTATGTTCCTGATCAAGGGCGCCATCTGTGCCAGCAATGGCGAAAACTACCGATTCCCACTCACGATTCGCTTCCTATGAAAGTTACTCAAAGAGCCATGCAATTTGAATTTTGGGACGCCAGCGGAGGCTTGAATTAAAGCTACGAAATGAAAATCGGCATCATTGGCGCGACGGGATATATCGGCTCACACCTCCGTGCGGCTGCGTTGGCGAACGGACATGAAGTGGTTGGTTTCTCGAGAAGCGCTCGCCCAGGTTTTCGACAGTTTTCTCAGGATGCTGTTCCGGACTTTTCCGGACTGGATGCCGTTGTGAATCTCGCAGGCGAGCCGATCCTCGGATTGTGGACACGCAAAAAAAAAGAAAAAATCCTCCGCAGTCGCGTGGAAACGACACAGCGTGTCATGGAGGGGATTGCGCAACTTTCAGACGGACCGCGCACCCTCATCAATGCCTCCGCGATCGGCTACTATGGTGATACGGGGGAGAATACCGTCAGCGAAAACTCGCCCGCAGGAACCGGCTTTTTAGCGCAGACCTGCAAAGCCTGGGAAAACGCAGCACAATGCCCCGCATCAGGAAACATAAGGATCGTTCGTCTCCGAGTCGGCTTCGTCACAGGCCCGGGTGGCGCCATGCGATTCGTACTGCCGCTTTTCAAGATGGGTCTCGGAGGCCGTCTCGGCGATGGCCACCAGTGGATGAGCTGCATCCATGTGGATGATGTTGCAGGCCTGATCCTCTGGGCGATTGGAAATGAGTCGATCTCCGGCCCAGTGAACGCCGTCTGCCCGGAACCTGTTCGGAACACCGAGTTCACTCGGGCTCTTGCACGGGCCGTCCATCGTCCAGCCATTCTACCCGCTCCGGCATTCGCTCTTCGGCTCGCTCTCGGCGAGCTTTCGCGGGTCATGTTGGACAGCGTTCGCGTCATTCCCGAGGTCGCCTTGACCGCTGGCTATTCCTTCCGTTATCCCAATGCGGAAGCGGGACTCGAGGCCAGCGTGAATCCAAAGGCGTAAATCCATTTCTTCCCATCCCGAAGCCCGCTCTATTAAATCCGCCGCAATGAACAAGGATTCAAAAATCTTCGTTGCTGGTCATCGCGGCATGGTTGGGAGTGCGATCGTTCGACGACTTCAGGCGGAAGGCTTCACCCAAATCCTCACTCGCAACCGCTCCGACCTCGACCTTCTCGATCGCCTCGCCGTGCGCCGTTTTTTTGAAATGGAGCGGCCCGAAATTGTTTTTGATGCAGCTGCGCGGGTCGGCGGCATCATCGCAAACTCCGAAAAGCCTGTGGAATTTCTCATCGAGAACCTCACGATCCAGAACAACGTCATTCAAGCCGCAGCGGACTTCGGTGCAGCCAAACTCCTTTTTCTTGGCAGTTCCTGCATTTATCCGAAACTCGCCCCGCAACCGATCAGCGAGGATTCGCTTCTCACCGGTCCGCTGGAACCCACAAACGATGCCTATGCGCTAGCCAAAATCGCCGGCATCAAGCTCTGCCAAGCCTATGCAAAACAATATGGCAAAAATTTCATCTCCGCCATGCCGACCAATCTCTATGGCCCGAATGACAACTTCGATCTCCACACCTCGCATGTCCTCCCCGCCCTCATCCGCAAGGTTCATGAAGCCAAGGCCAGCGGCGCCCGCACCGTTTCCGTCTGGGGCTCAGGTTCGCCACGCAGGGAATTCCTACACGTCGATGACCTAGCTGACGCCTGTCTCTTTCTTCTCAAAAATTATAACTCCCCCGAGATTGTGAACATCGGTTGCGGGGAGGATTTTACCATTCGTGAACTCGCGGAGATGGTCTGCGAGACGTTGGGATTTGAAGGCGATCTCGAGTTCGATGCATCAAAACCAGATGGCACCCCACGCAAACTTCTCAACATCGAAAAACTCCGCTCCCTCGGTTGGAGCCCCCGCATTCGGCTTCGCGAAGGCATCCTCGACGCCTACGCTTGGTTTTTGCAGTTGGCGCGCTGAGCGAGGGGAGATCGAGTAAAAGAGGGCCCTGTCCCCTGTTGTCAAAAACTCCGTACTCCCGTTAATCCTGCTACTCCTGTAATCCTGTCTCAAATTCGATTCAGGGGTTAATCAACGCCCTCCAACTCGAGCACTCGAAGGCGCTTCGTAAAATCCCCAAGTCTTCCGAGGAGATATTCGCCGGTGGT
>CAYRTN010000053.1:0-6361 GCA_964427235.1 uncultured Chthoniobacter sp.
GTCATTCCTCCTATTGCCATTCGCGATAGTTTGGAACTGGAGCCGAACGAGTATCGATTCATGCTGCGAGGCAAAGCCATAGCCAGCGCCTCCTTGATTCCCAATCGCTGGCTGGCAATGAATGTCAGCGGCAGCCACGTCACCCTCAAAGGCGTTCCCACCCACGAGCCCGTCTTCGGGATCGAAGCCGTTTGGATCGCTGAGGAGGAAAAGCGCACGGCCGAAATCAATGGCTACAGCGTGGTTGATGCCGTTTCGGTGCTCATCACCCATCTTGCAGAAACCCTCAAAAATATCGCCCACCACATCCTCACTCGCCAAGAGGTACAAAGCCTCATCGACCGCGTTAAGGAATCCAATCCCGCGCTCGTCGCCGAGTTGCTGCCCGATCTCGTTAACCTTGGCATCCTCCAACGGATCCTTCAAAGCCTGCTTCGCGAAGGTGTCCCCATCAGAAACCTTCCGCTCATTCTCGAAGCCGTTGCAGATTTTGCCCCAGTCACAAAAAATCCCGACGAACTTGCCGAACAAGTCCGACGCAGGCTCGGCACCTATTTCATCGCCCAATACGAAACCGAGCCCGGTTTGGTCAAAGCCATCACGATTGATCCTCGGTTGGAACAAACCCTCATTAATCGTATTCAGCGCTCGCATTTTGAGACCACCCTCGCTCTGGATGCCCACTCGGCGCAGTATCTCCTGAGAGAACTAACAGTGCGCTCTAACTCAATGGCGGAACAGGGCCTGTCTGCGATAGCCATTGTAAGCGCCGAGCTTCGTTTGGCGCTCAAGCGCTTCTTCGAGCCTTCTCTGCCCAAACTTGTTGTTCTTTCTTATCAAGAACTCCCACCTCAAACAGAAATTCAAAATATGGGCATTATTTTGCCGCCTCAGGGAGATAAGACACCCCCTGATGCTCTTCACCACGCTGTTTCCTAGTTGATTACGCCGCATAGCCCAATCACATCGGCATTATTTTCCCTCTAATATGACCAGAATGATGCAAAAAACAGGAAAGCCATTGCAAGAAGCTGTGAATGGCCCTTTTTAAAGAGATTTTCCAACTCGAAAAATATTGGCTCAATAATTGCTGTGAAAACCGTGATTTTTTGAGGTAATCCCGTTCAAATGCAATATTTCACACTCATCGGCGGCTTTATTGGCTTTGCATTGACATTGGCCGTCAGCATCTTAGCCGGAAAAGAATTGGGGACCTCGGTTTTCAACGCGACCGTGGGATGCGTGATTATTGCCTTCCTCTTTCGTGGATTGCGCTTTGTGACGGAATATTGTGCGAAACAAGTTGTCTGTGAGCGCATCCGCATTCGTGACGAAGAATTGGCCACAGCAGCGGCAGAGACTGCTGCCATGGAGAAAATCCAATCCGATGAGGCCGCGAGCACTTCCGCGAATACACCTGCGTGAATATGATACATCACGCAGAACTCACAGAACACGCTCCCCCGCTGGATGCCCGAAAGTACTCCGCTGTCATGCGAGCCTACGGAGAAGCCTCTCAAACCGAAGAAGAGTTTCTAAAATCCCACCTCCCCTTGGTCAAATCCGTCGTGGACCGAATGAGGGCGAGTCTGCCCGCGCATGTGGAAGTCGATGATCTTTACAGCGTCGGCTTGCTGGGCCTCATCCAAGCCCAACGTCGCTTCGACCCCTCTCATGGCGTCACCTTTTCCACTTTCGCCACCCTGCGCATACGGGGATCCGTATTGGACGAGCTCCGTCGAGGCGATTGGCTCAGCCGCTCTCTTCGCGTCAAAGCCAAAAAAATCACCGACATCATCGCCGCTTTCGAACAAAAAGTCGGCCGCCCCTCGACAGAAGCGGAAATCGCTAACGAACTGGGCATTTCCACAGAGGAATACTCGGCGCTTTTGGACGAACTCCGTCCATTGAGTTACGTCGAGCTTGATGCAGCGTCCGTGCACGATGATGATAACTCGAACCAACACGAGTTTGTGGCTGATGAAAAACAGCCCTCCGCCAGCGACGAGGCGATGAAAAAGGAACTCACCAAACTCGTCGTCGATCGCATACAAAAACTTCCGGATATGCAACGCAAGATCCTTGCGATGTATTATTTTGAAAACCTCAGATTAGCAGAAATCGCAAAGGTGTTCGGTGTTACCGAGTCCCGCATCTGCCAAATCCACACCCAAGCCGTTCTCAGTCTAAAAACCTACATTCAATCAGCCGCAACCCGCTAAACCAAACAAAACAATATGATTCTCATTATCGGATATCTCATCGTCATCGGAGCTACACTTGGAGGATTCATGCTTGCAGGCGGAAAGCCCATACTTCTTTTGCAAGTATCGGAATTTGTCAGTATCGGTGGCATCGCGATTGGTCTTGTCGTTATTGCCAGTCCGTTGGCTCTCCTCATAGCTCTCATTGGAAAAATCAAGGTCGCTATGAAAAATGAGGCCGTTTCGAAATCGGAATTCATCGACCTATTAAAGTTGCTATATGAGCTTTTCTCTAAGGCTCGCCGAGGCGGACTCATCGCGATCGAAGACGACGTCCTTGCCCCTAAAGACAGCCAGATTTTTACAAAATACCCCTCCTTCCTAAATAACCACGAACGCATTGAATTTCTTTGCAACAGCCTCAAACCCATCATTGACGGTCGCCTCAAGCCGGAGCAACTCTCGATCATGCTCCAAGGCGACTACGACGCGAAAGAGGAAGAAGCATCCCATCCGGTCCATGTTCTCAACCTTCTTGGTGACTCCCTCCCCGGTATTGGTATTATTGCAGCTGTGATGGGAATCATTAACACCATGGCATCGATCAGCGCTGGCCCAGAAGCGGTAGGGGAGCACGTGGCTGCGGCCCTCGTGGGTACTTTCCTTGGTGTTTTGGGAGCCTATGGGTTTGTGAATCCACTCAGCGCCCGTATCAAGCTCAATAACTCAGTTGAGATGCAATACTTCGCCGTCATCATGAAAGGCGTTGTCGGCTTCACTGGCGGCATGTCTCCGATCATGGCTGTAGAGGCCGCTCGCCGCGCGATCGATCCACACACACAACCCACTTCGGATGAAGTCGAAGAAATGGTCAAAAATATTGGCGCTAGCTCTGGAAGCAACTAACCATGGCCAAGAAAAAAGACGAACACCACGGCGGGGCATGGAAAGTCGCCTATGCGGACTTTGTCACCGCGATGATGGCCCTTTTTATGGTGCTCTGGATTTGCGCGCAAAAACCAGAAGTCCTTGTCTTGGCGTCGCTTTACTTTAAGGATCCGACGCACAAACCTACCGCAGCTTCGATCGGGCTAATGCAAAAGGAAATGCAGGCGGCTCAAAAAGACAACGAAGTCAAAGACCAGAAGGAGCCCATCAACGAAGGATTCCTCCGCGCTATTGCGAAAGACTTTTATCGCCTCCTAAACGTCAAAGAAGAGACCCCACCTCCGGTTGATATCACAATCACCTCCGATGGCCTAAAAATGACCATCTACGACCGTTCCAAAAAGCCCATTTTTAAAGACAAGACTACAGAAACAACAGATTGGGGAACATTTGTTTTCCAGAATATGGCTTGGCTCGTAGAGCGCCATAATTTCCAAGTCATGATCGATGGTCACACCCCAACCGGCCTA
The DNA here is from genome assembly GCA_964427235.1 of uncultured Chthoniobacter sp. Classification (GTDB taxonomy): domain Bacteria; phylum Verrucomicrobiota; class Verrucomicrobiia; order Chthoniobacterales; family Terrimicrobiaceae; genus UBA967. The sequence goes on from CAYRTN010000053.1 coordinate 3,623, forward strand.
GATTTTGGAACAAAAAAAGACTACACCTCATGGGAGCTCACTACAGATCGAGCCAATGCAATTCGTCGCCTCATGGAATACTATGCTGTATCTCCTGAAAAAATGAAAAGGGTCACCGGCTTTGGCGACACGGATAATTTACCGAATGTCCCATCGGTCTCCGAGGACAACGATCGTATTACAGTGAGTCTCTCGCTCACACAAATGCCCTCACCCACCCCAACTCCACAGGCCTCCGCAACGCCTGCTGCTAAAAAATAAAAGCCGCAATGAAGGATTTTCTCCAAGGCCGCGCCTCTCTCGATAACGCCCGCACCAAGTCCCAAAGCAGCGACTCGGCCAGCCACTTTCCACCAATCGCACAAAACGCGACAATTGTCGCTTCGGGTGATGCAGGATCCAATGCCTTCGCTCAGGACATCTCCCTCGATTCCACCGGATCAGTCAATTGCGGTCAGGAACCCAAGATCGATCTGGTTCATGATAGTGAAGGCCGCATAGGACATATCGTTGTTACATGCCGTTGCGGGGATCAGATCACCCTCCAGTGCAATTACTGAAAAGATGCGCCGCATTTCCAATGCAGCGCTGATTTTTCTTATCCTCTCATCGGGAAGTTGGGCGCAGTCACCAGACAACTACGAACCGATCGTCAATACGGGGCCCATTCGCGCCGCCCAGGCTAGACCCGCTTCAACGTCGATAGCTCTGGCTAACGCAGCAAAGGATTTGCCCGCCACGCAGCGCAATCAAGTCACCCAAGCCGCACTCTCGATCATTCTGCTCACCAAGTTCAACAGGCTACTCCCGCCCACCCTTAGCGCCCAACAACTCGATCATTTAAGCAGCATCTTCATCACGGCAGAACCAAACGAGGCCAACCAGTCTTCTGAGGCACAGAAACTCCCACCCGCCGACACATTAGTCTTCGATGGCTCCAAATTATCTGGCGGAAATTTCCGATACATCGATGCCATGATCGGGATGGATGGCTACCCCATTGCCCTCGATCGCGAACTACCCGCGTGGATTTTGCCGCTCACCCCCTCCGCCGCCAAGGGACTCGCAAGCAGTCAGCAAAATTTTGGCTCCCAACCACCGGATGCCGATCTGGCAGAACTCACAAATCGCATCTACCAAGCCAATGTCGCTCCCAACCTAGCGGCAGATGGGATTTTTCTTCGACCGTATGCGGGCCGTGTGGACGACCTTTATTACCACCTCGTTCAGAATGCGGAGAGCAGCCATCTGCTTGATTATTTCACCCTCCTTGACAGCCTTCCCCCACGCCAATACAGCCCAATCACGGGAACGAGATCGCCACAGGATGTTCCTCCAAGCCGAGTCAACATGAGCGATATCCTTTCTGCTGGCAGCTTTCGCGCCATCCAGACTTTTCGAACAGAGAATCCACGCGCCAATATTCGCAATCCATTCAAAGGCCTTGCCGTCCGCATCCTTCCCATCCTCAGTGATTCCATACACAAAGTAAAACCCGGCGAGGAATGGCAGGTCTCGCGCGAAAACATGCGCAGAGCAATGAACGACCCACGTCGATTCACGCCGGAAAAAGTCCCCCCGATGTTCAATGATCCCAGCCGATTTTTAGGCTGGAATGATCCCCGCTACATTCGCGTAAGCAAAAAAAAGAAACCGAAAAATTCTCTTATTGAAGAGATCCAGAAAATCGACTTTGAGTCCCCTCTTCCAGAAATGACGTTTGATCCCACCGGCAACGAGCTTCTCAAAGGCAACGACCTTTATTCCAACCAAACCGACGTCACTGAAGAAGACAGCAACGCCGCACTCCTACGCGACCTCGGCATGACTTCGCAACCCACGATGCCAAGTTCTCAGCCGTTCCAAACACCCGCACAACAACCTACTCCAGCACCCAACATCCCCCCCCCATCCCCACCTCTCCTATTTCGCGAAGAGGATAATTCCATTCCGAACCCGATACCTGAAGAACCCGCGGCGACAGCAACCCCGATACCCGAAAGTGCTACCTCCCCGCAGCCCCCAACCACACAGGGCAAAGCCAACCCAGATATCACAGAAGCGGCAAAGATTGCCACAGCATCTAATCCAACAACACAAACTCCCCCAATACTCCCATCCCAAGAGCCCACGCCGCAAGCAGCTAAATCCAGCTCGGTTGATGTCATTGCCGAAATCCCAGCAGAACAAATTGTTTCACCTTCCCCCACGCCAGCAAGTGCCGAACTGGCAGATGCCACCCCAGAGCCTCAAGTAAAAAAAGCGATAGCCATCACCCAGAATCTCCCAACTCCACCCAGCCCCCAAAAACCTATCGAAGCCCAACCCGAAGAGCCCCAGCCATCAGCAGTTCAACCCAGCGCTGTCGAGTTCATTGCTGAAATGCCGGCGGAAAAAATCCTTTCACCTTCCCCCACGCCATCAATCGCACTCCCCGCGCCAACCTCCACCGCGCTGGCCGATGCAACCCCAGAGCCTCAAGTTAAAAAAGCGATAGCGATTACACAGAATCCCCCGACTCCACCCCCCCCAAAAAAACCTATCGAAGCCCCAGCCGAAAAGTCTCAGCCTCCCGCTATTCAACCCAGCGCTGTCGATTTCATTGCCGAAATGCCGGCTGAACGAGTCCCTGAATCTCGCAACGGAGCCTGCCAAGTTGCCGTACTCACACCGACAGCTCGGGAGGCTGTTGCCTATCTCAAAAAAATGGCCGCTAGCGATCTCGCCCTCTCCGAGAAT
>CAYRTN010000053.1:6461-9971 GCA_964427235.1 uncultured Chthoniobacter sp.
AAACTCACCGGCATAGGGGCCTGAATCCTATCTCGCGTAAATACACATATCTCCGCACCGAAAACTCTGAAATAGAGGTCTTGTTCAGCCCCAAAGTCTCGAATAAAAAGCAACCATGAGCACGAAACCACTTACAGGGCACGAAACACCAGGCGACCCATGCTGCATCGTTGTTTTTGGCGCCTCAGGCGACCTCACCAAGCGCAAACTCATGCCCGCGCTTTATAATCTTAAAGCCCTCAAACTCCTCCCAGAAAACTTTGCCCTCATCGGTGTGGCTGTCACCGAAAGCAATGATGATCAATATCGCGAAAAGATCACATCGGACATCAAGCAGTTCGCCACCCGCGATGTCGACAATGCGGAGTGGGATGATTTTTCCAAAAGAAGCTACTACCTTTCAGGCGATTTCAACAGCCCAGATACCTTCAAAAACCTCAGCCTCAAAATCGCCGAGATTCAGAAACAATGGAATCTCCCGGGGAATATTTTATTTTATCTTGCCGTAGCTCCGACGTTCTTCGGCAAAGTCGTAGAGCAACTCAGCCTCGTCGGCCTCACGACCGAATCCGACAATGCATGGAAACGCATCATTATCGAGAAACCCTTCGGCCACGACCTCGCAAGCGCACGAGCCCTCAATGCCTCGCTCAGCGAGCGCGTCAAAGAATCCCAAATCTACCGCATCGACCATTATCTCGGAAAAGAAACGGTTCAAAACATCATGGTCTTCCGTTTCGGAAACAGTGTTTTTGAGCCGATCTGGAACCGACGCTACATCGACTACGTGCAAATCACCGTCGGCGAGCAACTCGGCGTTGAACTCCGAGGAGGGTATTACGATCAATCCGGAGTCACCCGCGACATGGTCCAAAACCACATTCTTTCTGTCCTCTCGCTGGTCGCCATGGAGCCCCCAGCCTCGATCTCCGGCGACAGTGTTCGCAACGAGAAAGTGAAAGTACTCGAAGCCATTCGCCCGATGGAACCGGAGGAGATTCTCGCCAACACGGTGCGTGGACAATACGGACCCGGCTTGATTGATGGTATACACGTGCCCGGATATCGCTCGGAGCCCAATGTGAACCCGCAGTCCAACACGGAGACCTTCGTGGCAATGAAACTCATGGTCGAAAACTGGCGCTGGGCTGATGTGCCTTTCTTCATCCGCAGCGGCAAACGCCTCGCCGCTCACACCACGCAGATCGTTATTGGATTCCGCCGGACCCCGCTGCTGCTGTTCGGAAAAGATGTGGATAGTAACATCATGCCGAACCGCCTCGTGATCCATGTCCAACCGGACGAAGGTATCACGATGGATATTCACGCAAAGCGTCCAGGACCCGGTGTCGCGATCGCCAATGTTCCCCTAGATTTCAGTTACAAGGATTTTGGCGAAACGACGGCAGCGACAGGCTACGAGACCCTTCTCTACGATTGCATGATCGGCGATATGACGCTCTTCCATCGCTACGACAGCGTTGATGCATCCTGGCGGATCGTAGATCCTATCCTTGACGTCTGGCAGGCGCTCCATCCTAGGGATTTTCCAAACTATGCGGCTGGCACATGGGGCCCCGAAGCAGCCGACAAGCTTATCGAGAAATCCGGGCACAGCTGGCACCATTATTTCCTCAACAAATAATGCCAAATCAATCTCACCTCATCCTTGCCGGCGATATCGGAGGCACGAAGGCAAATATTGCCCTCTTCAGCATCGTTGGGGATAAACTCTCGCTCCTGCGAGAACAACGCTTCGCCAGTGCCGCCTATCCAAGCCTCAATGCCATCCTTCACGAATTTCTTGGGAACGACATCCCAGCTATACTGGGTGCAGGATTTGGAATTCCGGGCGTTGTTATCAATGGAAGGGCCAAACCCACAAACCTCTCTTGGGGTGTGGATGCCCATCAAATCTCACTGGAATTCGGCATCCCTCACGTGAGCGTGCTCAATGACCTTGCCGCCAACGCCCATGGAATCTCACGCCTCTCAGCGAACGATTTCGCCGTGATCCAGAATGGGGCTCATGGCGCCAAAGGCAATCGTTGCGTCGTATCCCCAGGAACAGGACTCGGCGAGGCTGGTCTTTTTTGGGATGGCGTACGCCATCACGTCTGGGCCTGCGAAGGCGGTCATACGGACTTTGCTCCTAGAAATGAGCTGGAAATCGCTTTACTCGAATACCTCATGAAACAATTCGGCCACGTCAGCGCTGAACGCGTCGTATCCGGAATGGGAGTGAAAAACATCTACAATTTCCTGCGCGACACAGGACGCGGAACGGAGCATCCCTCCGTAGCCGCCGACATGAAATCCCATGAAGCCGGCGCGGTCATCTCGAAATATGCCGACTTAGGCACCTGCCCGATGTGCGCCCAAACGCTCGATATTTTTATCGCTTGCCTCGCTACCGAAGCCGCCAACATGGCCTTAAAAACAATGGCCACTGGCGGTGTCTTCCTAGGGGGCGGCATCCCATTCAAGCTTTTGTCACGCATTCATAGCGCTTTTTTCCTGCACTCCTTCAATGACAAAGGGCGCCTATCACCACTCATGGAAAACACACCAGTCTATGTGATACTCAATGACCAAGCTGCTTTGCTTGGGGCGGCCCACTTCGCTCTTGACAAATCGGTCGGCCATTGATCATATTTAAACCTGCACATAAGGCAGCAATATTAATGGCAACGGGAATCGTATTACAAAAGGGAAATGCTTGGATTTTCGGCCAATTTGCCGATGTGAACGGACTCAGATATACTGCCAAAATGGATTTCGTTTTTGACTCATTTCAAGACATCAAGAAAACACGCCCCCACTCACGTTTTGACGTAATGGACAGCGTGTTAAGATGAGCGAACTTCCACCGAAAACCGCAGTTGGTGCGCGTGCGAAGGAGAGAAGTGACAAGAATGCTCGTCCAGACAACTCCGTGCACGCTAAGGATCAAGACCATCATATCAATGATCATGCACCGCTTCCAGATCACGAGCTCTACAATTCGCATCCAACACCCAAAGAAGTTCTCCTTTTTCGACTTAAGGATCCTCGGGTAAATATTCCACTGGGTCTGCTCGCAGCTTTTGTGCTTGCTTGGCTCGTGATTCCGCCGCTATGCGAGCAGGTTAATATCTGGCGCGCCAATCAACTCATGGGCCTGTGCGATACGGCCACAAGCCACGGAAAACTGATCGAGGCCATGGCCCTCATACAAAAAGCCAATACCCTTGCCCCGAATAACGAGTTCATCCAACGAAAGATTCAACTCTTAAACGCTGCCATGGGCGATACCGCAGCTATCACCGAGTTACAAACGCTCATGGTGAATGGATTCGCCAACAACGATGAACTTCTCACTCTCGCCGAACAATCACTCAAAGCTGGTAAGCCGCGCATGGCTCAGGCCGCCGTTGATAAGATCACGGAAGATCATTCTGCTCGGAAGATCTCGATAGAAATGCAGCTCATCACGCTTTCAGGCAATCCAGCCGCAGCCGTGGAGCTTGC
>CAYRTN010000054.1:0-9829 GCA_964427235.1 uncultured Chthoniobacter sp.
CCAGTACGCCGATCACGAATGGCATCTTCGGGGCTGACAGGTCTTTGCGAACATCTCGAATGAACTTGGCTAGCAGGTCTGAATAAACATCGTATTTACCAGGTTGATCGGGACCGGGATAAGTGGTTCCATCGACCAGGTCGTTGAAACCCTGAAGCCAGACAAAGCCGGCCAGTTCATAGCCATCCTTAGCGTCATATTCCGGACAGACCCGCTTGGGATCTGCCAGCACCTTTTTAACATGCTCGATCATCATTCGGTAAAACACACCCGAGGCGGCATCTTTGTCAGCCTGCCATTTTTTCCGGTCCTCGAGCTTGGGGACCCCGTGGGCGCCCTGGGGATATTTGTCCCACACTTCTTGAATCTGCTTGGGCAGTTTGTATTGCCCGGCACTGGGCGGACGGAATTCGGTGTTGAGTGACCTGCCACCCCACGCGGTCTTGATAATAATGATGGGCTCCTTCAGCTCTTTCTCCATATAGATTCCGAAGGTAAACTCGGGACCAATCTTGCCGCTTAGCTTGGTGGGCTGATTTCCGCGTTCGCCAAAGCCTGCGGTCAATTTTCCCAGTCCCTCGCCATTTGCGCTGCCATCATAAGGGCCGGTCAAATAGGACATCCAGACTTTGTCACATACCCGTGGCGTCCCATCGGGGTTGCGCATCTCCTTGAGCAAGGGTGCCGTCAGCGGATCCTTGCCGATGTAGTCAAAAGTGCTGATTGCAGCATGACCCTCCATGTTGGACTGGCCGGCAAGGATGAATACCTTCACGGGCTTCTTCTTTCTGTCCGGCTTCGAGATTGGCTGCTCCGCTGCCGGAGCTTGAACGGTGCTCATGACCGTTACTGCGAATAGCGCGAGCGCGGTGAGCACGATCGATGAAAGAGCAAACGCTCTGTAAGTGATGGGGTTCTGTTTCATTTTTGTTCCTTCTTTGTTTGTTTATTCAACAACTCGACCATGGCCCGACCCATGGCTTCGCCGACGTCCATATAGACTTCTGCTTTGCCACCGTAGTGGCCGTTGCCGCTACCGCCTTGTGCCATGGGGTGTGTGTAGATGGTTGCAACATTGCCTTTGAACTCGGGGTACTTGCCTGTTGTGCCGTCAACTGCGAGATGGGCTTCGAGAATCTGATTACCAAGTCCGGTGCCGCCCTTTACGGATTCTCCCATGGTGGCAAGCACAAATTTAGCATTTGGAGCATCGAAGTCCTTACGCAAGGTCTTGATGAAACGCACTAGATTTTTTTCGTATAGAGCGGCGTGTCCGGGATTGCCCGCGTCTTTTTCACCCTGCCAGTAGAAGAATCCTGCGACTTCATATTTTGTCGCATCAGGATAATATTTGGCAAGGTCTGCAAGCACCTTCTTGGCATCTGCGGTGTCATCGTCCCATTGCTTGCCTGCATACCATTGGATGGGTTTGCCGTTTTTATCAACCCAAGGGGCAGGTTCTGTCTTAAGGCCCTTCGCAGGGTCCATTTCCCATGACTCGGGTTTGTCTTTGTAACCTGCATAAACCATTTTCTTTTCTGTACCGGTTTTGTCTTTGATTACAAACTCGAAGCGCTCGCTGCCTGGCGGGAGAAGATCCCAACTCAGGCTGCGGTTGCCTATGCAACTCTTAAGTATCATTACGGGGGCATCGATGGAATTCCCTACCACATGCCCAATTCCGAATTCAGGTCCGATAGTGCCACTTTTAACGGCCATCCATTCATTGTTGAGCAGACCTCTGCCTTGCATCATGCGAACAAAGCGGACATCGTTGCGTTGGGTCCACTTGCCTGTATCATCAACGAGGTAGGAATATTTTTTTTTGGTCTTCACTGCATTCTCGAGTGAGCTATCAGTGCCCGCAATCTTTCCGAGACCAACCATGTTGGATTGCCCAAGCAGAATAAATACCTGCACGGGCTTGGTCATATCCGCAGGCTTGCCGTCATGTTTAAGTACTTGCTGTTTAGGCGCAGCTTGTGCGATTTCTTGAGATGATCCGATGGGCATCCCCAACAATAACAATCCATAGGCCGTAACACTTAGCAACATTAGTTTCATTACTCGTTCCTTTATAAATTAGGACCCGCATTTTAATAAACCTACTATAATGCTTCGGGCTACTGTTTGTGAGAAAATCATCATTGATTTTGAGAAAATGACGTTTGGCGAGAACTTTGCACCCTTGTTCGAGAATGCGTTTGGACTTCGGGCAATCGTAGGGCGCCGTGGCGCTGTAAGTTCCAAGCACCGGGAGCTTCACCACTATTTCCGCTGTGCTGCCAGCGCGCCACCGGCTGAGGCTAAGCTTGCCTTGGCCTGCTTCCAATTCTGCAAGGGTTAGAGCCTTACCCATTTCGGTGCGCGGGTCATAGGAAAACGGCTTGCCGCCGACGCCGAGAATCACATCGCCGACTGCAAAGATGCCACCGGCGGGAGAATTGCTCTCCACTTTGGTGATCGCGATCTGGCGAGCGACTGAGGTGACCATCTTGTCGCAATAAATCCAGCCACGCAGGCCGGTGGCACCGAGATTCCAGTCATGCTTCGCTTTTTTAGGGATCTTGTCGCCTTTGGTGAAGTCGGGAGCGGGTACCTCCACCCCGAAGACTGAGCCGATCGTTACGAAAATGGCTAGGGTTGTAAGATATTCGAGATTGTTTTTTATGGGATCAGATTATTCCTTTGTTGGTAGTGTCACTGTAGCGGCTTGCTTTTTCTGGTTAAGCACGAATGAAATCGAAAGCGGCTTGCCAACAGCGGAGTTGACGATACCGAAAAACTCGCGGAGGCCAGTCACAGGTTTACCATCGACGCCTTGGATCAAATCGTTGTCGAGGAAACCGGCTTTGGCGCTTAGACTTCCTGCGAGTACTTTTGTCCGGTGAACGCCGCCACTTTCTTTAGACACACCAAAGCTGGAAAATTCGTCGCCTTGTAACTCCTGAATGGCAACACCGAGCCAGGTGTCGGTTGGGCGCCCCGCATTGGTGGTCTTGGTTTGCTTTAGTGCAGGCAAAACCGGGGTGCGTGCAATGGCTTTGAGCCTTTGCGATTGCACATCAAACTTGTCTATCGTGGAATTCTTGAAACCGAGTTTCAATCCCGGCGATTCGCCCCGAACCTTATGTTCGCCTTTAAGCAGATGGGCCTTCACGCAGACGACCCAGCCATCGAGGTTGCGGTTGGTGTGTTCGGGAGTTTTTTCAGCGGCAAAAGCAGAGATGGGCAGTAATGCCAAGAGTATGAAGATAAAATTCATGGTGGAAGATAGCAAGGCCATGGCAGCATTATGGCCGGCGATACCGCTGACGCCACCGCCTCGTCGGGCCCCTGCTCCTGCGAGGTAGATGTGCGGGTCATCAGTTTCAGCGCCCCAGAGTAGTTTTTTAGGATCTTCTGAGTCGGGGTTAAGGAAGGGAAACTCGAGATCTCGATGAAAGATATTTCCGCGAGGTAGAAAGATGTCTTTCTCGAGGTCGAGAGGAGATTTCACTTCAATCGCAAGCGAACCATCGTGGCGGGGAGCCAAGACTGTTTCGATGGGATCGAGTAAGTATTGATTCAGGCTGGCGAGGGCATTCTCTTTGGCTAATGCATTGGCGTGCTCTGGATCTGCATCGAAGAGTTTGGCGGGGGTATGCAATCCAAAAAGGGTAAGAGTGTGAAAACCTTTCTCGCTTAACTCTTTAGATAAGATCGAAGGATCTGTCAAAGTGTGGCAATACATTTCCAGAGGTAGAGGCAGAGGCATATCGTCAGCGGAAGCGCATTGGTAGGCGGCTTCTAATTGGGAATAGCTTTCATTAACATGAAAAGTGCCTGCAAAAGCGAGCTTTGGGTCAATGTCTGACTTGAGACGAGGTAAGCGTGACACAATCATGTTGATTTTTAATTGCGCTCCCTCAAGAGACTTGGGAACAGTTTTCCCGCGTAAACGGGCGAGATGTTGAGGAGCGGCGGCAAAGAGTAAATCTTTGGCAGTTTAGCACTCGCCGGATTCTATTTCAACTCGAACGCCTGCTTGACTACTTTCCAACACAGATACTTTGGATTGGAGTTTGATCGTCACACCCATCAATATGGCGATGCGACATAGTTCATTAACGAGAGCACCCATGCCTCCCTGAGGTACGCGCCATTGCCCGGTGCCATTGCCTATCAGGTGATAAAGGAAACAGCGGTTAGCTTGCATGTCATTGGCTGAAACAAACGTTCCGATAAGCGCATCGGTAAGAACCATGCCTTGCACCAGGTCATTACTGAATCGATTGCGAATGACTTCGCCAATCGGGATCTCCATCAGATTACGCCATACCTCAGGCAAGCCCATTTCAGATTTGAGTTTCGCAGCGCTCTTGAGGAGTTGGAGCATGGTGGGTGCGAAGCGCTTTGCCAGCATGGCAATCCCATCATAAAACTTGCGCCAAGCGATGCCTTCTTGATCGGATCCGGTCAGCCGATTGAAACTGTTCGCAGTCGTTTAATCCCATTCGTTAGAAATCAAAAGTCCATGATCCCGATCACCCCGGCGATAGGGTGTGTAGGAAGCGACCGAGCGTTCAAGAGTTTTGAAGTTGATTCCCAAATCACTTACGATCTGATCGGGCAGCAGCGATACCAAATAGGAATAGCGCGAAAGCCTGGCATCATTTTCGGGGAAAGGTTTCACGCTAGTGGTGGCACCACCGAGTTCGTCATGCGCTTCGAGGAGGAGCACGGTTTTGTCTGCCTTTGCGAGATAGCACGCAGCCACAAGTCCGTTGTGGCCCCCACAAATAATGATCGCATCGTAATTTTAGTGTGTGTGGATCATGGATCAATTCCTGTCGATGACGATGATATTGTCAATTGCCCCGTGGAAGCGCCCACTGCTCTTGTTTCCAGCCGGGCCAATCCGAATCTGGAGTGCACCGGAGCCGTCGCCTTTATAGTCGAAGGCAGTGGCACCGAACTCGGCCAGCCCTCTGGGTTTCCCGGTTTGCAAGACGACCAGTTTGACAAGTTTCGGATCCAGCTTGGCGTCCGACAGAGCAGGAGTCAAGTTGAGTTCGGCCACAGCCTTGATCATCTTGTCAACATTCATTGCCAATGTCCCGGTCAACATTAACGCCACCGCTACTATTCCGCCTACATTTTGTTTCGTCATTGTTTTTCCTTTAATTACTTGTTCTTCAACAGATTGAGGTCTTCGACTTTAAAGGTTGAACGCATCAGCAGGAATTCGCCAGAATTCCGCTACGACAGAATTTCCTTCACCACATGCCCATGCACGTTTGTCAGTCGGCGGTCGATGCCGTTGTGATAGTAGGTGAGGGCTTCGTGGTTGATGCCCAGAAGGTGGAGGACCGTGGCGTGGAAGTCGGGCCACGTCACCAGATTTTCGACGGCGCGCCAGCCAACCGGGTCGGTCTCGCCGTAGGCGATACCCTTGCGTAGTCCTGCGCCCGCCATCCAGCAGGTGAAGCCTTCGGGGTTGTGGTCGCGGCCGAGTCCGAGCGTGCCGTTTGATTGGGTGAAGGGTGTCCGGCCGAACTCTGAGGTGCAGAGGATCAGCGTGTCTTCGAGCATGCCGCGCTGCTTAAGGTCGGCCAGCAAGGCGGCGATGGGCTTATCAATCATGGCTGCTTCACGGCTATGGTTTTCGTAATTATCCTCATGGCCATCCCAGCCGTGGCGTGGCTTGCCGCCGAAGGCTCCGCCGGAAAAAAGCTGCACGAAGCGGACGCCACGTTCCAAGAGTCGCCGGGCCAGCAGGCAGCGCTGCGCGCAATCGACTGTCACCATCTGATCGAAGCCGTATGCCGTTTTCACTGGTGCGGGTTCCTTGCTGAAATCAACCGCATCAGGCACCGAGACCTGCATCTTGGCCGCCAGTTCGTAGGCTCTTATTCGCGCCTTGAGCAGATCATTGCCGCTGCGCGATGCGAGATGGGTTTGATTGATGGTGCTCAGAAGTCCCAGTGCATCGGCCTCGGCTTTGTCGGCCAACTTTTTGTCGGCGAACAGATTGCGGATCGGCAGCGGTCCGCCGGCGAAGAGCGCACCCTGGTGCGTCGCGGGGAGGAAGCCGCTGGACCAATTGGAAGCGCCGCCGTTGGGCAGGCTGCGAGCATCGGGCAGGACGACGAAGGTCGGGAGCGAATCGGAAATGTTTCCCAGACCGTAAGAGAGCCAACTGCCCAGCGAAGGAAAGCCGTTGGATTGAAAGCCGCTGTTTTCCTGAAACATCGCGGGCATGTGGTTGGCGGAGTCGGCGACCATCGAGCGGATCACCGTCATTTCATCGGCGACGCCGGCTAGGTGAGGAAACAGATCGGACACCCAGAGCCCACTCTTGCCGCGCTGCTGATATTTCCATTCGCCTTTGCGAAGCAGGCCGACACCGCCGAAGAATGTTTGCGGCTTCATGCTGCCGGGCAGGGCTTTGCCGTGAAGCTTTTCCAACTCGGGTTTGTAGTCGAAGGAATCGACCTGGCTGAACCCGCCGACGAGACAGATGTGAATCGCGCGTTTCGCCTTGGCGATCGGGTGCGGCGACCACCCCGCGGCGGTGGCTTGGGCCGGCCGCTGAAGCAGGCTCAAGAGCGCTGCGCCGCCTAGGCCGAACAGGCTGAAATCAAGAAAATCCCGGCGACCAAGCAGCATGTTGGCATTTTCTGTGAGCATTAGGCACTCCGTGATCAATCAATCAGTACAAACTCATTGCTGTTGAACAGCACCCGGCACAGCAGTGGCAACCCGTGCGCCTCAACAAAGCGAACCGACTTCGCCGATTCCTCGGCGGTCGGCGATCGGCCCAGCACCAAGCGCCAGGTTTGTATCACCTGCTGCTGCGGTCCCTGTGCTTTCTCTTTGCCGCGCAGTTCGCTGATGATTCGCTCGCTGAGTTTTTCAGACATTCGCAGGATGAAGGAATCGTTCCATTGGCTGAGCGCCTGCGATGGCGTGGTGGTGACCATGCGCGTCGGCGTTCTCGTCGAGGGGTCCGGGCAATCGAAGGTATCCAGCAACGCACTGCGCTGACCGCGGATATTCAAACGATAAATGGTTCGCCGGTTGAATTCACTGCCGATGGGATCGATCGGCATGTAGTAAAACGCCGGCGGCACCTCGACGATTTTTACATCGCGATAGCCAAGGCCAAACGGGGTGCGGTTAAGTTGGCCCGCGATATCGAGAATGGAATCGCGCAGCGTTTCCCCTTCGATGCGTCTTGGGTTTTGCCGCCAGAGGAATCGATTCCCGCCATCGATCGCCGCTACCTGCGGTCGAAGCTGCGATGACTGCTGATACGCCATCGAGGTGACGATCCGCTTGTGCAGTTTCTTGATCGAGTACCCATCTTCGCGAAATCGAATCGCCAGCCAATCTAGCAGGTGGGGATGGCTGGGCCTGCCGCCGCTGAATCCCAGATCGCTCGGCGAGGTGACGATGCCCTGGCCGAAATGTTGCTGCCAGATGCGGTTGACCATGACGCGGTGGAACGGCCCGTTATCGCGGTGGCTGATCCAGTTCGCTAGGCTCTTGCGGCGCTGTTCATCGGATGCGGCCTTGTCGATACCGAAGGATGAAGAGACGTTGCTGATGGCGGTGATGCCGCCCGGCGCCACTTCGTCGCCGGGCCGGGTAACTTCGCCGCGGAGCAGGACGCGCATGATGCCGGGGTTTCTGGCAACCACGGAATGCACGGTGACTTCGTTCGCAGAGTTGAGTGCAATCAGTTGCCGATCCAGCGCATCGATCTCGGCCTGTTGTTGTTTCTGCTCTGGCGACTGAGCCTTGACGAGGAGTCTTCCCGGCGCGCCACTGAATAGTTGCAACGCCAGGTTGCCATCGGTGTGTTCGACGGCGTGAATGGAGTTGGTGCCGGTGGAATCCCAGCGATCCGAGACTGCACCGAAGAAGACTCGCCGTCCGGTGTCGGCCTGTTTTCCCGGTGTATTTCGTTGCTTGAGTTTATCGAATGTTTCGGTGAAGACCGTTTTCTTCGAGGCGATTTCGACGATTTCAAGATCATCGACTGCGCCACCGAAGTGACCGGAATGAAGCGGGAAGGGGAGCAAGCGAATGTGAGCAGGGCCCTTGCCATCGCCGGTGTACTCGAAGCTCTGCGATTGAAAAGTGGCAGCGGCCTTGCCTCCGTTCCATGCGCCGGCTCGATACGAATGCGATGCGCGTACAGTGCCATCTTTTTCCACGATCTGAATCGTCACGCCGTCTTGATCACCCGTCGCTTGTGCGGCTGATGCCCAGGTCGATGGTGCAATCTTCAGGGAAACGCGATAGGTCTTGCCCTTGTCGTTGGCATCGATCGGGTCCTTCATTCGAAGTTGATTGGCAGTTCTGGAGATGGTTTCGTTTTGAGCGAGCATCTGCTCGACGAGCTGCTTATGTAGCTCAGTCCTGCGGCTGATAAGTGCCTCCCGCTGCTTCGACGACTCTTGCAGAAGCGATGGAGCGCAGTGCTTGGCCTCGCCGTGATTTACGCCATCGAGCGCGGCGGCGAAGCTGTAATACTCGCGGGTGGAGATCGGATCGAACTTGTGATCGTGGCAACGCGCGCAGTGCACGGTGAGCCCGAGAAAAGTCTGCGCGACGGTCCCGGTGATTTCCTCCAGTTCATCGTGTCGGGCCGCAAGTTTCATGGCGGCGTTAACGCCCTGGACGGGGTTGTGCGTTCCGGCGACGAGTAACCCGACGGCAGCGGCGCCTTCGACCGTATTGGGTTTGATCACGTCGCCGGCGATCTGCATGCGGACGAACTGGTCATAAGGCATGTCGTCGTTGAATGCGCGAATGACCCAATCGCGATAGTGCCAGGCGTTCTGGCGAGGCGAGTTGTATTCGTAGCCGTCGCTTTCACCGAATCGCACGACATCGAGCCAGTGGCGGGCCCAGCGTTCGCCGTATTCTTTTGAGGCGAGCAGACCGTCCACGAGTTTCTCCCACGAAGCAGTCGAGGGATTTTTTTCGAAGTGGTCCATCACTTCCACCGGCGGTGGCAGGCCAATGAGGTCGATGTAGAGACGGCGCACCAGTGTTCGCGGGTTGGCAGACTGCGATGGCGAGATGCCTTGCTTTTTGAGTGCGGTCAGGATGAACCGATCGATCTCATTGCGCGACCACGACAGATCATCCACCACCGGCACCGAGGGTTCCTTCAGCGGCTGAAGCGACCACCAGTCATAACCAGCGCGGCGGCTGGAACTGACGCGAAATGGATTGATCGGATCGCTGCCCCACTCAGCCCCGCTGACAATCCAGTCGCGAATCGTTTTCTTCTCGGCGGCTGACAGTGGGTGCTTGGGCGGCATCTCATCCGAGTCGATCTGTTCCCAAAGAAGGCTCTTTTTCAGATGTCCCGCGACGATCACTGCGCCGGCTTTGCTGGCGCGAAAGGCTGTCACTTTCTGACTGAGATCGAGTTTTCCTCTTGGGTTTGAGCCGCTGTGACAGGTCAGACATTGAGCCGCGAGAATCGGAGCGATCGTCTGGTCGAATGTCTCAACGCCTGTCTTGGCCGGTGGCGACGTTTGGCCACGTGCAGATTCGGTCGTTGCCGCAAGAACGGCGGCAACGACAAGGTGGAGGATTGTGTTTTTCATGACTCGGTTCCCTAAGAGGTCCGGAGGATCTCCTACTTACTGTTCAATAACTTGACCATCGCCTGCCCCAGTGCTTCGCCAACATCCATATAGACTTCCGCGTTGCCGCCGTAATGGCCGTTGCCGCTACCGCCTTGTGCCATGGGGTGTGTGTAGATGGTTGCAACATTGCCTTTGAACTCGGGATATTTGCCCGCGGTGCCGTCAACTGCGAGATG
>CAYRTN010000055.1:0-9635 GCA_964427235.1 uncultured Chthoniobacter sp.
GTGAGTGCCCGGCGAATGATTCAAGAATCAATCCAAGCCCGCGAACCCGAGGGGTTACGGTTGCAGTGTATTCTAGCGATGATGAGCAACGATTGGGCTTCCGCTTGGAAGTCGATGGAGGCTTATCTCCGTGAAACGAATCGCGGAAATTTACCCTGATGGCTTAGGTTAGCTTCCGCTCGATGGCCATGAAGCCCTTGAGTGAAGACTTTTCGTCTTTCCAAGGTTGGAGTTCGATTTGGACGCGGTAAATACTCTGATCCTTGTGGTAATTTAAAACTTCAGTCACGCAGGAAGTGCCGGTCTGGATTGCTGCTCTCAATGGAGCCAAGCTTTCTGGCGTGGTGGCCGGACCCTGCAAGAAGGAGCCCGGTTTTTTGCCGCGCACCTCATCAAAGGTGTACCCGCAAAGATTCGAAAAAGCAGGATTGATGGCTATCACGTGCCCCTGTTCATCAGTGAAAACGCGGGCGGGCTCCGCCTCTATTCGCATTAATACTTTGGAAAGCGTTTCTGATTCTCCAAGGAAGGGCGATAGGGATGGGTTTGTAAGATCGGTCATCAAACTAAGAGGTTATGCACAATATTACGTTCAGGTGATCCGCAAGGATGCGTTTAATCTGCTACGGCTTTTTGTAAAACTTGAGAATGCTCGCGACAAGGCCAGGGATATCGTGCACAGGAGCTTCCACATCGACGGGCATTTTGAGACTCTGCATCGTTTTGGATGTGACTGGGCCTATGCTAGCAAAGCTAACTCCCTCGTGAGCAGGGAGTCCAAGTGCATGAAAGTTTTCGGCTGTGGAGGAACTGGTGAAAGTGACCATATCGGCCCCCTCCGAGCGGTAGCGCTCGATTCCTCCACTGGCATCTTCCGTTTCGGGAACAGTACGATAAGCGACTGTCTCGTCTACGATGGCTCCGAGCTTTTCGAGTTCAACGGGAAGGACGTCGCGCGCGCCCTCTGCGCGGGCGAGAAGGACCTTCACATTTTCGAGACTGGCTTCCTTTTGAAGAGCCTTGAGGATTTCTTCGGCTACGTATTTTTCTGGCTGAACGTCGACAGCAAAACGGTAGGATCGCACGCGTTCTGCTGTGGCTGGGCCGATAGCGGCAATGCGTGCGGCGCCTAGACTGCGCGCGTCTTTGTAAAGATCGTAAAAAGCTCCAAAGAACGCATCAACGCCATTGGGGCTTGTAAAAATAATCCACTCGTAGATGTGGCTGTAAGCAACGATTTCGTAGAATTCGCGTTTGTTCGGAGCAGGTTCAATGCGAATGGTCGGCATTTCAAAAGCGTCCGCTCCCAGTTCGCGTAAGCGTTGAACGAGATCTCCCGCTTGCTGGCGGGTGCGGGTTACGGCAATGCGTTTTCCAAAGAGGGGCTTGGACTCAAACCAGTTTAATTTATCTCTCAGCCCGACCACGTCACCGAATACAGCCACGGCGGGAGCTTTAAATGCAGCAGCTTCGGCTTTCGCTGCAATATCGCTCACAGTGCCAGTGATGGTCTCTTGACGCCCAGTTGTAGCCCAACGGACGAGTGCAACTGGTGTGGTGGCATCCATCCCTGCGGTCATCATCCCTTGCGATATGATCGAGAGGCGTTCGATGCCCATGAGCATGATTTTTGTGCCAGGAGCGGATGCGATGGCCTTGTAGTCGAGGGAGGTCTCGGATTTGGTCGGGTCTTCATGGCCGGTGAAGATGGTGAGCATCGTATTGTGTGCGCGGTGCGTGACAGGAATACCGGCGTAGGCAGGGCCTCCGATAGCTGAAGTTACACCGGGAACCACCTCGAAACGGCAACCCGCTTGGACAAGGGCCTCCGCTTCCTCTCCTCCACGTCCAAACAAAAAAGGATCACCGCCCTTGAGCCTCGTCACCATTTTACCTGCGCGGGTTTTCTGGACGATCAGGTCGTTGATTTCATCCTGCTTGAGGGTGTGGGCGCCGGCTTTTTTCCCAGCGTAGATTTTTTCGACGCCTTCGCGGGCCCATTTCAGGATTTCCGGATTGCAAAGGTAATCGTAGATGAGGACATCAGCGCGCTCGATGCATTCGCGAGCCTTCAGGGTGAGCAAAAGGGGATCGCCGGGGCCGGCTCCAACGAGAAAACAAATTCCATGTGACATTTCCGCAATCTTTGCAGGATGAGGCTCCTGAATAAATCATTTTGATTGGCTGGATAATTTTAAAAAGAAAAGGCATGATGTACGCCATGCTAGAAGCCATCGAAAAACTCCTCGCCCTCCAGGATAAAGATCAGCGACTTCGTTCGCTGCGTCAGGAGTTGCAGGCCATACCGGCGGATATCGCCACTAAGGAAAAACTCATCGCTGATTCTGCCTCGAGGCTCGAGCAGGCCCGAACTCGGGCGAAGGTCATCGAAGTCGAAAAGAAAACCCTCCAAGTCGAGGCCAGTTCAAAGCGTGAGCAGATCGCTCGCTACAAAACCCAGCAAATGCAGACGCGTAAAAATGAGGAGTTCACAGCTCTGGCGCACGAAATCGCGGGTGCTGAAAAAGTTGTTTCTGGGATTGAGGACAAAGAACTCGCTCTGATGGAAGAGGCAGAAAATCTCCGACCACAGATCGCTGCGGCTGAGAAAATCTATGCTGAAGAGAAGGCCCGCTATGATGGCCAAATCAACATACTCAGGGAAAAATCGACTAATCTCAAAGCTCGCATTGCCGATCTGGAGCAGCTCCGGCCTGCTGCGATTGAGGGAATAGATGAGGATTTACTCGAGCGATACGAGCGCTTGTTCCAAAACAAGAATGCGCAAGCTGTCGTGGCTCTGGAACATGAGGTTTGCATGGGATGCCATATGAAGGTGACTTCGCAGACAGGCTTGGCGCTCCGGGCCGATAAGACCATTGTCTCCTGCCCTCAGTGCGGTCGACTCTTGCATCTTCCGGCCTAAGACACTCACACACGCAGTCTCGGAAGCGTGTGGGGATTATTTTAGCTCGATCATCTTTCCGCCACTGCGTTGGGAGATGTTCTTCATTTCCCGCGAGTCCTCATCCTTGGCTTCGAAGGCGATGAAGTTGACTTTGCAGTCGCCAGATTTGCAAAGATTCTCAGTGAATATTTTCTTCACTTCTTTCCAAGGAATCGTTCCCGCACTACCACCGGCTTTCCACTGAAAGCTCCCATCGGAAATGATGAAAATGACATCCGGCTTCATTTCAGCGGCGACGTCAAGAACGCCGATAAAACCTTGAGCATTGGATGTGACCTTGGACGATTCCGACATGCTCCCTTTTGTCACCCACTCAGATTGCACCCAATTCACTGCCGCTGCGCGGTTGTTGTCCGTAGCTGGGAGGAGCTCTTTACTAAAAGGTTTGTAGTTTTGGGTGAACTGGATGATTCCGAACTTCGAGGTGATGGGGAGTTTTCCAATGAGGCTGATTGTTTCCTGCTGGATTTTTTCGAGTGGGACACCTGCTTTGGCCGCCTTATGGGTCACACTCAAAGAAACGTCAAAAAGAAGGAGGATCCGTTGCCCGCTCGATTGAATTCCCAAAAAGCTCATCCCCTTGTCACCAAAGCCTCCCGCACCAGCGCTGGCAGCACCGGAACCGGTTCCCATCGCCCCAATATTTGAGAGGGATGCGATTTGATCGCCGATGAACTGGGAGGGATCCAGTGGCAGCATTTGGTCTAATGGGAGGTTGGGCACATCCGGCAAGGAAAAGGCTGTCGGGCGAGAGCTTTGCATCTTGTCGCTAAAGGTGGGTTTAGGAGCGATGGCATCGAGTGCCGCCATATTCATTTTTGCCTCCCGTTTCTTGGCTGGGATTCGGACATCTCTCGTGGTCTTGAATTCCGCCGGTGCCTCAGCGAAATAGCGCGCGACGACGACGATTCCAGCAACGATGCCCGCTGCCACATGGATTCCGATACTGATTAATATGATTGTGATGACCAATCGACGGCGACTTGAGCCCCCGCTTGAAATGATTCGTGATGGCGAGAGCGTCATTCTTCTTCTCCTGTGGCTCCAGCGAAGGTCACCCCTTGGATCCCCGCAAGGGCGCAGGCATTTAAGACATCGACGACCCGCTGGTGAACAGCGTTGTCGCCGACATCGAGCGTGATGAGGGCCTCGGTTTTATTTGCGACAGCGGACTCTTTGAAACGTTTCAGGGTGGAGAGCAATGCGGGAAGATCGTGGCTTTCGATTTGGTCGAGAGGCAGATCGTTGAGGAGGATTTGGCCGTTGTCCTGAATGATGAGTCTTTGCTCGTCTGGAATTTCCAGAGTTTGTTCCTGTGGGATCGTTCCAGGGAGAGTCATGGTCATATCCGACTCTTGCTTCACGGGCTTTGATGTCAGGATGTAAAAAAAGAGAAGCAGGAAGCAAACATCGATCATGGGTGCGATCTGCAACTCGATCTGGGGGTGTTCGAGACGTTTCATTTTTGAATGACTCCGAAAATCACCTCGATAGCACCAGCCTCGCTGGCAATGGCCATCACTTCCTTGATCTTTTTACCCGGAGTGCCGGCATCCGCGCGGATGGAAAGTTTAAGTGGGGGAAAATCTTTAAAGCGCTGCTTGAGGTGCGCCGTGAGTTCTTTCGGAGTTACGGCTCGGCTTCCGCTGAAGAGTTGACCTTTGGCGTCAATATTGACGACATCCCTTGCGCCTTCATCAGTCGGAATCTTGCCCGTTTTCGCTAGCGGGATTTTGATATCCATAAGCTTGTCGGCTTTGGTGATTTTTCCAGCCAGCATGAAGAAAAATAACAACAACAACGTGACATCGACCATAGGTGCAATCTGGAGGCCGACCTCGTCGTGCTGAACCCTGCGGATGCGTCTTCGTGTAGCAGACATGGGCTCCTTCAGTGGGCGGTGGGTGGATGGCTGTGGGCCTCGCCAGTGAATAGGTCAAGAATGTGCGAGAGGGTTTTGTGGAGATCGGCCATATTTGAGGTCAGCAATCCACGGAAAAAGAAATAGAGAAACATGGACGGGATCGCCAGAAGTAGGCCCCCGCCTGTGGCGATGAGGGCCTCACCGATTCCCTTAGCTAGATCGGTGGCTTCTGCCTTGCCGGCAGTGAGAGCGCTAAAGCTCGTGATCATTCCAGCGACGGTTCCGAGTAGTCCGATCATCGGAGCCAGAACGGCGAAGGTGTTCATGTAATTCACCACCACCATCATCTTTGTTTCGTCTCGAAAGCAGTCGTCGGCAATCGAGTTTTCCATCGACGTCTTATTGTACATATCCCTTTCGAAATTCGCCTTCATGAGCGCCCCAGAAAGAATAGTCGTGAGGAGGCAGGGATTGGCTGCGCAATAATCATAGGCAGATTGAAGGTCACGTTGACCCATGAGTCCGTTTAAGTGAGCGACGACAGCCGGAGGCATAAGTTTCGCCTTCCGAAACATCAGGAAACAATAGGCCCCAAGAGCCATCACGGCCACCGAGCATAGCGCAATCAGGTGCATGATTGGCCCACCCTCCCGGTAGAGGTCAAGGAGGCTTTTGTTGCTGGTGACTTCCACGGCACTTGCTGTGGAAGGGGTGAATAAGAGAACCGTCGCAGCAAGAATGAAAATCCAAGCGATCGGTCTCGAGTTGCTATGCACACGAGTTTCGAATCGATCCTTGCAGTTGACCTCTTGCGAGCGAATGCCTCGTGAAGACTTAATTTTTGGTGGGTGGGTTTCCATATTTTTTCTTCTTTGTTGATTTCGGGTTGGGGGTTTCATGGGATTCATTTGGCGTTGCGGTTGGTGAAGCCACGGGAAAGGGCGTGCTCGCGACCATGGCTAAGGCTTCGCGCCCCTCTTTCTCCTTATCCATTGCGGTCTGCTCAGGGGTCAGATGGGAAAGGAACTCATTGGCCTTCGTTGAGTAGGGGGAATCCGGATAGAGGATCGTGATGTCGCGGGAGGTTTCAATCGCGAGGGAGATTTCTCCGCTTGCACGATAAATGTCCACCGCGCCCCAAAGCCCGCGTGCGGCGCTGTCGCTTTCGGAGCCCATAAAAAGCGCGGGGTAGAGATACAGTTCGAGGACCTCATTGTAAATCTGATGCCTCTCGGGGATCGCTCGGGAGTCTTCATTCCATCGCGGATTCTCTTTAAGAAATTTCAGGAAATCCTTATGTCGTGCCTGAGCCATGATGAATTTGGCTTCGATGAGGAGACTGGCATTTTCTTTGTTCACAGCGATGTCCTTGGCCTCACTCATGGCCTCGGTTGCTTTTCCTGAAGCGAGCATGGATTGGAGTCTTCCCACCTTAGCTCGTTCCTTATCTGCTGGGTTCCATGCTTTGGTTTCCACTTCCTTAAAAATACCGAGGGCCTTTTTTGTATTCTGCGAATGGGAAGAGGCCAGTAGCGCTTCTCCGAGTGCACATCCGATGCGTGCAGTTGGTGAATTCGGCAGGGCGAGCCATTGGCCGAATTTTGCCCAATGTCCCTCTAGTTCGGTAATGCGAGATGGGGTGGGGGAGGATAGTAATTCCTCCAAGGGCGGTTCGATTAGAAAGTCGATCGCTGCTAAATCGCTCCGTGTTATAGAAATTGTGGCCGTTGCGCCTCCTTGCTCGCCGAGTGGGATCTTGAGTCGGATCTGGTGGTCATCGACAAAAACGATTTCGCCTGTTCTTTTGGTGCCATTTTTGAGCGCAAGCGTGGCTTGATCCGCAGCGGAAGCGGTTGCGATGAACAGAATGTAAGCGAGGAGTTTCATCCCTGAGGTGACTTTTCGTTGGATTCTTTAGTAGGCAATGGACCTCCGAGTGATAGCAGGTGTTCGTTAGCGGTCGCAGTCTCTGGGAACTCTGCAAGGTCGGGATTACTCACGAGTTCTTGGTAGGTTTTGCGTGCACTTGTTGTGTCCTTGATTTTTTCAAAGGCTTCCCCGCTGCGAAGGTAGGCTTTGGCAACCCAGGGTTTCCATCGTCCGTGCATAACATAGACTCGTTGGTAATAGGGGATCGCCATTTCGGGTTTCCCATTTGCGAGATGGATGTCACCGATTGTAACGAGAGCCTCGGCTTTTTCCTGTCCTTTGGCCGAGGGGAAGGCCAGCACGGCATCCAGAACGCGGAGGGTTTCGGCATTGTTGCCCCGTTTTTTCAGAAGCTTGGCCTGCTTGAGCATGGTTTCGCCAAAAATGGGGGATCCAAGGGATTCCTTTTCGAAGCGCGTATAGTAATCGAGGGCGGCTTTTTCTTTCCCGTGGCGGAGCTCAAGGTCACCCAAGCTCGATAGAATGTGGTCTTTTTGCATCGCTCGAGGGTTCCATCGCAATGTGTCACGGAGGAGATCTTCTCCGCTCTTGTCCTGGCCGGATTCTAAAAGTGCATTGGCAAAATCGACCAAAAGAACCGGGCTTGTTTTGGTCACATCAGCGTACTTAGACGCCTCGAGGAGAAGTGCGCGAGATTGCGCGGGGTCCGTTTTCAGCACGCTTTTCGATTGGGCGTGAAGGATTCGCATGAGGAGGGTGTGCTTTTTTGAAGTCTGAGCTTCTGAAGCCATGTCTCCCAATCGGGCTTGATATTGCAGAGTTTCCTCCGGACTTCGGTAAAGGCGCGCTAAGGCGGGAAACAATTCCTCTACTGACCGGATATCGGGGTTGTTTCCATGTTCGGTTATCGCTTGCCAGTAGATATCGCGCGCCTTGTCGATTTGATCGGACTGACGGTAATACCATCCGAGGTTAGTGATTGCTTCCGCGACGCGCGGGGACATGGGGTTTTTGGCAATATACCCCTGCATGAGGGCGCGATACTTCTCTTTTTCATCCATGGCCTTGAGTCCATCGGCAGTTCGGAAAATTCCTTCATCATGAAGTTTTTTATCGCTCTCGGGAATAGCCCGAAAGACATCAAACGCATCGTCCATGAACCCCTCGTTCATTAATGCGTTTCCTAGCAAGACCCTTGCTTCGCCGTTCTCGGGTTCACCAGGATATTTTTCCAGATAGTCGTGAAGCTCATCGATGGCCGTCCCAAATTTGCCCATTTGTTGATAGCAATAGGCCTTGCGGTAAACGGCGGCGCCACGGTGGATGCCTTTTTTGTGTTTTTCCAGATAGGCATCCATCGCATGCAGGGCTTTTTCGTATTGTTTGTCGAAGGCCCAACTCATCCCCAACCAGTAGTCGGCGTCATCGACAAGTTCGTGGGTTGGAAATTGGTTGCTGAAATCAACAAAAGCCGCCGCACTTTCCATGTTTTTCTCGGCTTGAAGAAGCGCGAACGCTTTCAGAAATCGGCCGCGGGAACCGAAATCGTCCTTAGGGAATGTCGTAGCGAGATGATCAAATATTTCTACGGCCTTTTCGTATTGGAGTGCGGAGCGGCAGGCCTCGCCCTCCATATAAAGGACCTGGGGTAGAAATTTTGAATTCGGAAAAAGTTTGGCGAAATTCTCAGCCGCCGTAATGGACTTAGGCCAGCTCTCAAGAGCATTCCAGCAACGAATGACATTCAGCGAAGCTTGTTCGTTGAGCTCATTGATTGGCAATTCGGAGGCCATATTTTCCATGATGAGAGCGGCTTCGCGGTAGCGTTCCATTCTCAGATAAGCCATCGCGAGGCGGAACTGACATGCGGTGTCGAAGTCCGGTGCTTTTTTGAAACCTTCCATCTCTCGGCGCACGTCCTCGATGAGTCTCGCTGCAAAGGTTTTTGCAGAAGGGTCGGCTAGAGAGTTTAATTCCGCCGCTTTGAGTTTCTGTTCCCAAAGTCCTAAGCGCTCCTCTTGGTGCTTGAGAAGGCGTTCGCGCGGCCACACTTTTTGGAGGCATTGAATGGCTTTGCGAAACTCGCCTCGCTCCAGGAAGCGGTCTCCGAGTTTGAAAATGAGCATCTGGAAGGAGATGATCTGCGGGATGCTCTCCATGCGGGGGTATTCGGCATTCACCACTTGAAGCGCCGCTTCGTCGTCCGCGCATTCCTGGAGCGCGTAGAGTTGATAGATGACAGCCCTTCCTCGGTCTTCCTTTTCCAACTGGGGCATGAGTTTTGCAAAATGATCTGCCGCTTCGCGGTTTTTGCCTTCAATCAACCATGTCGACGCTGCGATTAAGCGCGCCTCTTGCGTGTGAGCGGAAATGGGATTCTGTTTTTTGAACAAAGGGTTTTTGGCCCGACCTTCATCAGCCAAAGTGAGGAATTTTTCCAACGCCTCCCTAGCAGCGGCGGCATCTTTGGTTTGAAAATTCGCCACTCCCAGCCAAAATTGCAGTTCAAGAATGCGCTCGGGTGGAAGCGGTGGGGTTGCCGCTATAGCCTCCGTGATCGCTGGCACTGCGCGCGGAAAGTCCTTCAATGCCACGTAGCAATACGCCAGCGGATACAAAGAGTTACGAACAGCGGTTTGTGCTTCCGCAGATTGCCCGTAGTCCTCTCTGAATTTGGAGTAAACGGCGGCGGCTTCGGAATATTTCTTCTCGTTGAATAGACGCTGGGCCTCACCAAAGGCCGCATCGGCGGTGAGTCCATCTTGCGCGACGGGTTGCTCTTTCTGTGTCTCTCCCAAAGTAATGCTGCTAGTTGCCGCAACAAATACGCAAACCAAAGCCATCGTTAGATCACAATACCGCGTTGTTTTTTTCAACCGCATGTGCGCCCCTGTCCCGTATTTCATTTACGCC